>JAZRCQ010000216.1:0-11412 GCA_045659845.1 Eubacteriales bacterium | reverse complement strand
TGACAGAGTCACTGTCAACGTGGAGACCTTCTGCGGCGAGTGCTTCTTCTGCAAGAAGGGCTTCGTCAACAACTGCTCCGACAAGAACGGTGGTTGGGCGCTCGGTTGCCGCATTGATGGCGGTCAGGCAGAGTACGTTCGCGTACCGTTTGCGGATCAGGGGCTGAACAAGATTCCCGATACCGTGACCGATAGACAAGCTCTGTTTGTTGGAGATGTTCTTGCCACAGGATACTGGGCGACGAAGATCTCCGAGATCACCGAGGACGATACCGTTCTCATCATCGGAGCAGGCCCCACGGGAATCTGCACGCTCCTTTGCGTGATGCTGAAGAATCCCAAGCGCATCATCGTGTGCGAGAAGGACGAAAACCGCATCAAGTTTGTGAATGAGCACTATTCCAATGTGCTGACGGTCACGCCCGAAGAATGCCTTGATTTTGTTCGTGAGAACAGCGATCACGGCGGTGCGGATGTGGTGCTTGAGGTGGCAGGAGCAGAGAACACCTTCGAGCTTGCATGGCAGTGCGCTCGTCCAAATGCCATCGTCACGGTGGTGGCACTTTACGATAAGGCGCAGGCTCTGCCTTTGCCCGATATGTACGGCAAGAATCTGACCTTCAAGACCGGCGGCGTGGACGGTTGCGACTGCGAGGAAACGCTCAAGCTCATTGCCGAGGGCAAGCTCGACACCGAGCCGCTGATCACGCACACCTATCCGCTCTCAAAGATCGACGAGGCGTATGAGCTGTTTGAAAATAAACGCGACGGCGTCATTAAAGTCGCGGTGGAGTGTTGATAATTCGCGAAATTTACAATCCTCTTTATAAAACACATTTTGGACGTATAACAAATATGGAGCATGCTGTAATAGGGATTAAAGGGATACGGAAAAAGCAGATACGTTTTTACCGAAATAAAAAACTCGGATCCCCTTGGAGAAGCATGGAATTTTGTTTGGCAAGCTCGTGAAAGCTCAATTTTGTTGATTTGTCAATGATTTTTTGCAAAAAAGATTGCATTTTCTTGAAAAATGTGATACAATAGGGGAAAGATCAATCGGAAAGAGAGAGAATCGCATGAAGCATTATTTCATTCTGAATCCTGCGGCGGGAAAATCCAATTCCTTCCGAGCGCTGCAGGCCGCGCTGGAAAACGACTATCGCGGCAAGGTGGACTATGAGATCTATGAAACCTGCTCTCCGGGCGATGCAACCTCCTTTATCCGCAGCTACTGCCAAGAGCACACCGAGCCCGTTCGCTTTTATGCCTGCGGCGGCGACGGCACGCTCAACGAGGTGGTCAACGGCGTGGTCGGCTTTCCGCACGCCTCGCTGGGCTGCTATCCCTGCGGATCCGGCAACGACTACGTGAAATACTACGGCGGAAAAAAATACTTTCTCGATGCCAAGGCTCAGCTGGAGGCAGAGGAGGTGGAGATCGATCTGATGCGCGTGGGCGATCGGTATGCCATCAACGCCACCCATTTCGGCTTCGATTCCAGCGTGGCGAAGGTCATGGCAAACGTGCGCCGCAAAAAGGTGATCGGCGGCAAGAACGCTTACACCACGGGCATCGTGGTGAGCCTTTTCAAGGCCATGCGCAATAAATGCAAGGTCACGGTGGACGGTAAGCTCCTCAATCCCAAGGGCGTGATCCTGCTTTGCACCATTGCAAACGGGCAATACGTTGGCGGCTCCTTCCGCTGTGCGCCCCGCTCGGTGAATAACGATGGACTGCTGGAGGTTTGCCTTGTGCATCCCGTTTCCTATCTTAAATTTATGAATCTGATCAAATACTACACCGAGGGTGAGCATTTGTCCGATCCGCGATTTGAAAAGGTGCTGGAATATTGCCGAGGCAAGCGCGTGGAGATCGAGGCTCCCGAGGGATTCCTCTATTCCTTCGACGGTGAGCTGATCAGCAAAAATCGCTTTGCGGTGGAGGTGGTTCCGAGGGCTATCCGCTTTGCGGTTCCCAAGGGGGCAAAGCCCATCGGATGCAAGGGGAGCTGCGATGAAAAGGCAGAGAAGAAGGAGAAGGCACCGATTGCCTGAGAGAATCAAAAAGGCAGAGTCATTGGAATTGACTCTGCCTTTTTGATCAGTGTGAATTGGGATCGGGGTGATCGTTGTAAAGAAATCCCACCTTTCCCGTGAGAAGGGCGAGGATGCCGCGGTACACCACGTCGGGATGCTCGCGGAAATGCCGCTTCATCTGCTGGGCATGGTATTCGGAATCGGCGTTCACGGTGGTTTTCATGATCACCTTGTTTTTCTCCTTGAGCAGCACGGTCACGTCGAAGGTCTGGTCGCCCAGCTTTTCCGCCTCGCAATGAACGGTGATCTCGCGGCGGCGAAAATCCAGATAGCGCAGGGCGCAGGTGAGAGCCTGATCAAGCACGGAGGGGAGAATGTCGCATTTCAGCTGCTCGGCCACAAGGCTGCCGCGGCGCGTGACGGAATAGAGCGGCTGACCGGCCTCGTTTTCTCCGTCGGCGGCGATCAGCTCTCCCTCCAGCATCTGGTGGAAGGCTTCGTCGAAATCCAGATACATCACGTAGTCGGTTTGCATCACCGCTTCGTTGATGGTGATATAATCCATGGGATAGTTGATGTTCTTCATGAGATAAAGAACGAATATTTTCACGTTGTTCATGCTTCCGATCTGTGAGGCCATATCGTCCCTCCTTTGGTATCATAAAAACAGTATACCACATTTTTTTATTTTTTTCAAGAGTTTTGATTGCATTTTGAAACATTTTGTGGTATGATATAGGAAAAGGCGTTGAAAAGACGTTTGAAACACGAAAAAGGAACGAAAATTATGATTCAAATTGCGATTCTCGGCTTCGGCGTGGTCGGAAGCGGCACCGCTGAGGTCCTCTCGGAAAACAAAAAGCTGCTGGCGGCTCATTGCGGCAGTGAGCTCAACGTGAAATACATCCTCGATCTGCGGGACTTTCCCGAGCATCCTCTCGGAGATCGCGTGGTGCACGATATCAAGGTGATTCTGGAGGATCCCGAGGTATCCATCGTTTGCGAAATGATGGGCGGATCTCATCCCGCTTATGAATTCAGCCGCGCCGCTCTGGAGGCAGGGAAGAGCGTGGTCACCTCCAATAAGGAGGTGGTGGCCAACTTTGGCGCAGAGCTGCTGGAGCTGGCGCACGAAAAGGGCGTTTCCTATCTTTTTGAAGCAAGCGTGGGCGGCGGAATTCCCATCATCCGTCCCCTGCAAACCGATCTTGCATCCAATCGCATTCTTTCGGTGAGCGGTATCCTCAACGGCACCACCAATTTCATTCTCACCAAAATGAAGAATGAAGGCAGCGACTTTGCCACCGTGCTCAAGGAGGCGCAGGCAAGAGGCTATGCCGAGGCCAATCCCGCCGCCGACGTGGAGGGGCTGGATGCGGCAAGAAAGATCGTGATCCTGGCGGCACTCGCCTTCGGAACGCTGCTTTCGCCTGCCGAGATCTCCGTGGAGGGCATCACGTCTATCACAGCTGAGCACACCGGCGTGGCGGAAATGCTGGGCTGTGCCGTGAAGCTGATCGGCCACACCGAGCTGATCAACGGCAGGATCCTTGCCACCGTGGCTCCTCAGATGGTGCCTGCGGAGAACCCCATCCACAATGTGAACGGTGTGTTCAATGGTATCGTGGTGGATGCCAATATGCTGGGCCGTGCCTTCTTCTACGGTGCGGGTGCAGGCAAGCTCCCAACGGCCAGCGCCGTGGTGGCCGACGTGGTGAGCATTGCGGCCGGAAACGCCGGCGCAACCGCGCCTCGCTGGAGGATCGCCTCCAAGGAGGATTATGCCGATCCCGCCGATCGCTCCTGCCGCCGCGTGGTGGTGATGGAGGGCTGCTCCAAGTGCGCCGATAAGGCTCGCGAGCTGTTCGACTTCAAGGCTTGCGTGGTGCGCGAAAACGGCACCTTTGCCTTCCTTTCCGAGAGCATGACCGGAAAGGAGCTGGAGAGCGCGCTGCAGTCCTGCAAGAGTCCTCTTGTTTGGACGATGCCCGTGTTGGATTAATTGTTGCGACCGTTTCGCCTCCCGCGTGGGAGGTGAAACGGTCTTTTTTCTCCAAATAGAGGATACGTGCTTGATTTTTCGGGGGAAATATGGTATACTAATGAAAGATATGTGAGAATTGCCGCAGGCGCGGCGCAAAGGAGCGTTTATGCAAAGGATCACAAAACTTCTCAGATCTCAGATCTCCCTGTTCAAGCCGTTCTTGTCGAATTGCTCGCTTGCAACCGTTCGCAAGGGGCAGGACGCGCTGGGAAAGCTGATGGCCAATACCCATAAAAACGAGGTCACCTGTGAGGATTTCACCGTCGGTGCGCTGGAATGCTCTATGATCCACCCCAAGGATGAGATCTCCGATGCGGTGATCCTCTATCTGCATGGTGGCGGCTACGCCGCAGGCAATCTGGACTATGCCAAGGGCTTTGCCACCGTTCTGGCGGCAAAATGCGGCATCCGCGTGATGTGCGTGGCGTATAGTCTGGCCCCCGAGGCGGTGTTTCCTGCGGCTCTGCAGGATTGCAGCGATGCCTACGGATATTTGCTTTCCAATGGCTACGCCCCCGCCAGGATCCTGCTCTGCGGCGAAAGCGCGGGCGGCGGCCTTTGCTATTCTCTCTGCCTGAAGCTGGCGGAGAAGGGATGGACGCTTCCCGCAGGCATTATTGCCATCTCTCCTTGGACAGACCTGACCATGAGCGGAAATTCCTATACGTTCAATCGCAAAAAGGATCCTTCCATGACGGTGGAGCGGCTGAAATACTATGCGGATTGCTACGTTTACGGGGCTCGCTCGGATGGAAAAAATCTCTATCCCATCCGCAACGAGGATTTTGTGGACGATCTGGTGCGTAAAAGAGATCCCTTGGTGTCGCCTTTGTTCGGTACGCTGCGCAAAATGCCTCCCTCGCTGATCTTTTCGGGCGGCGATGAGATCATGCTGTCGGATGCCTCGGAAATGCATGAGCGCTTGCTGGCGGCAGATTGCAAAAGCGAGCTGGTGGTGGCCGACGAAATGTGGCACGGCTATCTTTTGTTTAGCCTGAAGGAGCATGAGCGGGATTTCGATCGCATCCGAAAATTCATTCGGGTGAACGTTCCCAGCCAAAAGAAGCTTCGCTGGATGACGCTGGACAACGCTGCCAAGATCTATCCCGCTGCGCGCAGAAGAAACTGGAGCAATCTGTTCCGCCTGTCGGCCACGTTGAAAGAGCCCGTGGATCGGGAGATCCTGCAATCGGCGCTGGACGTCACGGTTCGGCGATTTCCTTCTATGGCCGTGCGCCTGCGGGCGGGATTTTTCTGGTACTATCTGGAGGAGATCCCGAAAACGCCCACCGTGCTGGAGGAAAAGCCCTATCCGCTTTCCCGCATGATGTTTGACGACATTCGGAAGTGCGCCTTCCGCGTGCTGGTGTTCGATCGCAGGATCGCCGTGGAATTTTTCCATGCGCTCACCGATGGCAACGGCGGCCTGGTGTTTCTGAAAACGCTGATCGCGGAGTATCTTTATCAGAAGGAGGGGCTCAGGATCCCCTTTGGCAACGGCGTGCTGGATCGCTTGGAGGAGCCAACGCCGCAGGAGCTGGAGGATAGCTTTTTCAAATACGCCGGCCCCATTCCCGCCTCCCGTGCCGACACCGACGCTTACCGTCCTGCATGGAAGGAGAAACGGGAGGTCGACGGCTTCCGCACCAACACCACCATGATCCTCGATGCCGAGGCCGTTCGTTTAGAGGCCAAAAGGAAGGGCGTCACGGTCACGGCTTATCTCGTTGCGGCCATGATGCTGGCCACCATGCGGCTGCAGGAAAGGGAGATTCGCAATCCGCGCCGCAGAAAGATGATCAAGATCCTCATTCCCGTGAATCTGCGAAAAATATTCCCCTCGGAATCCCTGCGGAATTTCGTTTTCTACGTCACGCCCGGAGTGGATCCGCGCTTGGGAGATTACAGCTTTGAGGAGCTTTGCACTCTGGTGCATCACCAGATGGGGCTTATGATCACGCCCAAGGCCATGGCGGCCTGCATCGCCACCAACGTAGGCAACGAAAAAATGAAGCTGCTCCGCATGGCGCCTCTGTTTCTGAAGAACCTTGTGATGAAGCTGGTGTTCAATGCGGTTGGCGAGCGGAAATCCTGCTTCACCTTCTCCAATCTGGGAGTGGTGACCATGCCCGAGGAGTTCACTTCCCGCGTGGAACGGATGGATTTTGTGCTGGGCGTGCAATCCCGCGCCCCTTATAACACCTCGGCCATTACCTATGGCGGCAAGCTGAATCTGAATTTTATCCGCAACGTGCGGGATCCCATTCTGGAATACGAGATCTATCGGGTGCTTCGCGAGCTTGGACTTCACGTTCAGGCCGAGAGCAACACCCGCAGAAAGGAGAAATAAATGTACTGTGTGAAATGCGGCGTTGAGCTGAGCGAGGGGCAGGAGAGCTGTCCTCTTTGCAAAACGGCGGTGTGCCATCCCGATTTTCCCGTGAAGCCCGCTCCCACCTATCCGCAAAAGGAATTCCAATCGGAGGCGTTCAATCCGAGGGGACTTCTCTTTGTGATCACCATCTGCATGGCGCTGATCATGGCGATCCCCATGGTGTTTGAGATCATGTGGCACCGTTCGGTGGACTGGTCCGGCTACGTGGCAGGCGGAGTGATCCTTTTCTATGTGGTGATGATCCTTCCTTTCTGGTTTCGGAACGCCACGCCGGCCATCTTCTTGCCGGTGGATTTTGCGGCCGCTCTGCTGTTTCTGCTCTATATCGATCTGCACACCGATGGCGGCTGGTTTCTCTTTCTGGCCTTCCCTGCGGTGGGGGCGCTTTGCATCATTTTCACGGCCGTTGTTACGGTGGCCAGATATGTTCGGCGCGGATATCTTTATATCTACGGTGGGGGATTGATCGCTCTCGGGGCGTGGACGATGCTGCTGGAGCTTTTGATCCGTCGCGGCTTTGCGCTCTCCTATCCCATTTTGTGGTCGCCGCTGTCCTGCATTTTCTTGGGCGTGATGGGGCTGATGCTGATCGTGATCGCCATCGTGAAGCCTCTGCGCGATTCCCTGAGGAAGATCTTTTATATCGGCTGACACACCACAAAAAGCGCAAAAAGCTCTCAATTTCGGAAAAATCACCCGGCGTGAGGTATTGCTCGTTACGCGGCGTGATGTGCTATAATTGGGGCAAGGAGGTGAAAAAGCTATGTCCAAATACACAACGGGAGAGCTTGCCAAGCTCTGCGGTGTGACGGTGCGAACGGTGCAATACTACGACGATCGCGGAATCTTGATCCCGAGTGAGCTGAGTGAGGGCGGACGCCGCCTTTATTCGGAGGAGGATCTGAAGCGGATGCATATCATTTGCTTTCTGCGGGAGATCGGCCTGCCTATCAACGGAATCTCTGCCATTCTCTCCGAGGAGAAGCCCGCGGGCGTGATCTCTCTTCTGCTCGACCAGCAGGAGAAGCAGCTCGAGGATGAGCTGGAGGAGAGAAGGAATCAGCTGGAGCTGATCGTTGGCATCAAGCGCGAATTGCGGGAGGTGGAATCCTTCTCCGTGGAATCCATTGGCGACATAGCACATATCATGAAGGAAAAGCATAAGCTTGCGAAAATGCGGTGGACGATGATCCTCACGGGGATCCCCGTTACCGCTCTGCAATGGGTTGCCATCGTTCTGTGGATCACCGGCGGATTTTGGTGGATGCTTCCGATCTGGGCGGCCGTGGCGATCCCGTGGGGCGTGCTGGTTTCGGCCTATTATTTCAGACATGTGGCGTATATCTGCCCCGAATGCCACGAGGTCTTCAGCCCGAAGCTAAGAGAGTCTTTCTGGGCATATCACACGCCGAGGATGAGGCGCTTGACCTGCCCCTGCTGTCAAAAAAAGAGCCTCTGCGTGGAGGTGTACGAATCGAAGTCGAAGGAGAAGAAAAATGGCTGACTTTTTGGAATTTTTGCCCTTTTTGTTGCCTCTGCTGGCGGCACAGCTGGGCCTGATGATCTATGCGCTTTATCATATTCTCACGCACAACCGCTACAAGAGAGGCTCGCGCATGCTTTGGATCATCGTGTCGGTGTTGTTCAATTTCGTGGGGCCCATCGCGTATCTTCTGTTGGGAAAAGAGGATTGATGGCATGGGGATCCTGGAGCTGATCGATCTGCGGAAGCGGTTTGGAGACAAGGAGGTTCTGAAGGGACTCACACTCTCGGTTCCCGAGGGAAGCATCTTTGGCTTTATCGGCAGAAACGGAGCGGGAAAGACCACGGCCATGCGCATCGCGCTGGGGCTTCTGCAGGCCGACGGCGGCGAAGCTCGCGTGGCAGGGGAGGCGGTTGCCTTCGGCTCAGCCGCCACCAATCGGTGCGTGGGCTATCTGCCCGACGTTCCGGAATTCTATTCGTTTATGACCGCGCCTAAGTATCTTCGATTTTGCGGCGAGTTGTCCGGCGTGGATGGCAAGGCACTTGCTCTGCGAAGCGAGGAACTGTTGCAAACGGTTGGGCTGGCCGGGGAGCGGCACCGCATCGGCGGCTTTTCCCGTGGCATGAAGCAGCGGCTGGGCGTAGCGCAGGCTCTATTGAATCGCCCGCGCTTGCTGATCTGCGATGAGCCCACATCGGCCTTGGATCCCCTTGGAAGAAGGGAGCTTCTGGAGCTGCTCTCCTCGGTTCGGGAGCAGACCACCGTGCTTTTTTCCACACATATTCTGGCCGACGTGGAGCGGATCTGCACGAGCGTGGCCCTTCTGCACAACGGCGTGATCACGCTGGAGGGAGGGCTTTCCGAGCTTCGGAGACGCTATCGTGTGGAGGAATATTGTATCGAGGCCGAGGATCTCGGGCAGCTGGCCGAGCTTTCGGAGCGATTCGGCGGCAGAATCGAGGAGGGAAGGATGGTTCTTCGGGATCGCGGAGAGGAGCTGTTTGCCCTCCTTCGCTATGCAGGAGAGCATCGCGTTTCGCTTTCCAGGGTTGAGCGGATGGAGCCCTCTCTGGAGACGCTGTTTATGGAGGTGGTGGAGAAATGAGAGCCTTCAAAGCCTTTTGGAAAAAGGAATGGATGGAGCAGAAACGAAGCGGAAGGCTTTTGCTTTTGCTGATCCTGTTTGCGGCCTTCGGCGTGATGAATCCCGCGATCGCCAAGCTCACGCCGTGGCTTCTGGAGGTCATGTCCGAGAGTCTGTCGGAAAGCGGCATGACGGTTGGGACGGTGCAGGTGGATGCCATCACGTCTTGGGTGCAGTTTTTTAAAAATCTGCCCATGGCGCTGATCGTTTTCGTGGTGGCGGAGTGCGGGATCTTCACCAGAGAATATCAATCGGGAACGCTGATCCTTTCGGTCACCAAGGGAATGCCGAGGGGCGGGATCCTGCTGGCCAAGTCGGGCGCTCTTTGTCTGCTTTGGACGGGGCTCTACCTTCTTTATTTTCTCATCACCTATGCCTACAATGCCTATTTTTGGGACAACGGCGTGGCGCAGAGCCTCGGCTTTGCCGTGGCGGCACAATGGCTGCTCGGCATGTGGATCCTTTCGCTGATCCTGCTGTTTTCAACGGTTTTTGCCACGGGAACAGGGGTTCTCTTGGGCACGGGAGGCGCCTATCTGGCGGCTTTTCTTGTCAGCCTCTTTCCGAAGATCGCATCGATGTCGCCCTGTATGCTGGCCGACGGCAATAGCCTGATCTACGGCATGGAGGAACCCTCGGCTTATCTGAAGTCTGTTGCCGTAACGGCGGCCCTCACCCTTGCGGCGCTTCTCCTATCCCATCCGCTCTTTCAAAAAAAGAGCCTTGGATAATCCAATAACATAAAACCGCCTCTCGCAGGAATGCACAAGTCCGTTAAAAACGGACAATTGAAAATCCCCCCTCCGGCGCAACGGCGATTCTGTTTACAGTATCAACTTCTCGTCCGCCATCAAGAGAATATTGTCCATCAAATTCGGAAGAAGAAAATTTTGGAATATATTTTTCCGCATCTCCCTTGACAAGTTTTAACAAATCTGCTATACTTATAGTAGAATCAGATGTGGCTTGCGCATGCGGATTTTCTCCGTAGCCCCTGCCTGAAGCATCTGATTCTTTTTTTATCCCCTCAATTCCAATCACTTCAAGCGCTTTAGCATCATACAAATTATTGTATTTATCCATAATGCCGTTCTTTTCATAGTAGGATTTGATGTTTTTGGGAAGAGCGTTCATAGATGTGAAGTCAAACTCTTTCACCGTTAGTTTGACCGGTTCGATACCGTTTCTGCTCTCAATTGCTCCAAAGAAGGTGTTCACGCCTGTTTCCCTTTTTAGGATCAGCTACATTTACCAAAACAGCTTCCTTAATTATTTCGGAAATGTGCCCATGGAACGAATAGTATGGGAATCTACAAGGAATACGGTCTTGAGCCTAGTATACTCTCCTGATATGGTCGAGATTTTGTTCTCTACAAGCCCCCCCACACAAAGAAAAAGTTTTGCCTATGCAAAAAAATCCCCCAACGGCTACTACATCGTTGTAGAAGCGGTGGGAGGACGGAGAAATCCAAATGTTGTTCCTGTAATGCTTCTTAAATTTAGCGAAGCAAAGTGGAATGATATGATGGATGCAGGCAAAACCCTCGGAGAAGTGCTATACGAAAACGATACGGAATTGAGAGATGCACTCGATGTGGAATTCAATAAAAAGAACCGAGTTACCGTGGCGCAATTTGCTTCAAAGGAAGCCATTGCCAATACTCCACGTTCTCCTCGGCTCGAGGACAGTATACCACAATCTTCCGATTCTGTCAAGGGTGAAAGCGAAAAAACTTTGAACTTCTACCGCTCCGCCGACTCCGTCTCCAATCGTCCCCTTCACGCCAATGCTTTTGAGAGTGTAGCGAAGAACGATATCGAGAGGAGAAAACCGGAGGAGTATCTATGTTTTTGAGCGAATCGGTTCAAGAACATTTGCCGATCTGTTCAATGCCGTGAGAGCAGGAGAGGATGTTTGGGCAACGGATATGACCGAGGCTCAAGCATTCCGTGAGAAGCAAGCCAAGAAGTACAACTTCGATTCTTGGAACTTTGATATTTGCCCTAACCGTTTTTAATAGAACATAATATCTCTATTAGTTTGAAGACGGAGAAAAGACTTCCTTCCATTTTTGAAGTTAAAGTATAAAAAGTGCAGAAGTTCAAGTGCTTATAGCGTGATTTTAGGTGAAAAATGGAGCAAAATATAAAAAATTGAGTTTTTACGCATATGAATTTTGCTGTTTTCTAGACCTTTTTAGTACTAATAATTTTTTCTAGCCGTTTCTAATCCAATATGTCTCCTTTGCTCTGGGAAAATGGGGCATTGCGACTTTACCCCAAGACCGATTTTTATGTTTTTC
>JAZRCQ010000215.1:0-1633 GCA_045659845.1 Eubacteriales bacterium | reverse complement strand
GGTCACCGTAAAGCCGTAGTTTTCCAGCAGGAGGCGAACGATATTCTTGCCGATGTCGTGAACGTCGCCCTCCACGGTGGCCAGAACGATCTCCATCGGCCTTGCCTCCGCGCCCTCTCGCTTCAAACGCTCCTTGATCCTATCGAAGGCCGACTTGGCCGCCTCTGCGCTCATCAGAAGCTGGGGCAGATAAATCCTTTTCCCCTCGAAGCCCTTGCCAACGGCATCCAGCGCAGGGATGATCTCGCTTTGCACCACCTCCAAGGGAGGCACGGTGGCCAGAAGTGCCTCGCAAAGTCGGGCGGCCTCCTCGCAAAGTCCCTTCTGCACGGCGCGGCGAAGGGGCGAGCTCTCCTCGGCGGTCTCCTTGACCTGCGCGGCGGCATTGCTCTCCTGCGAGGGATGCTCGGCGGCAAAGCGAAGATAGTCGGCGCAGCTTTCGTCCAGCCCGTGAAGCACCCGATGGGTGTGCCATGCGCGGAGCATGGCGGGGGAATCGGGATTGAGAATGGCCGCCGACAAACCGCATTCCATGGCCTGCGCAAAGAATGTAGCGTTCACGGCATCGCGGTCGGGCAGACCGAAGGAAACGTTTGAAACGCCCAAAGAGGCATGGCATCCCAGCTCCTCGCGGATCATGCGAACGGCGCGAAGCGTTTCCATGGCGGCGTGGGCGTCGGCACTCACCGCCATGGCCAGAGAATCGAAAATGACGTCCTTTTTCTCAATGCCGTGGCGCTCGGCCTCGGCTAAGATCCGTCGGGCGATCTCCAGCCTCCCCTCGGCCGTGGCGGGGATGCCGCCTTCATCCAGCGTCAGGGCGATCACGGTGCCGCCGTATTTTTTCACCGACGGAAGCACGGCGGCCAAACTTTCGGTCTTGCCGTTTACGGAATTCACCATGGCCTTGCCGTTGTAGCGTCGGAGCGCGGCCTCCATGGCGGCGGGATCGGCGGTGTCGATCTGCAGAGGCAGATCCGAAACGGCCTGCAGCTCGCTCACGACGCGGCAGAGCATTTCCTTTTCATCGATGCCGGGCAGGCCGACGTTCACGTCCAGCACGTGTGCGCCCCGCTCCTGCTGGCGAAGTCCCTCCTGCAGGATATAGCTCAGATCGTTCTCCAGAAGTGCCTGCTTGAAGCGCTTTTTTCCCGTGGGATTGATGCGCTCGCCGATGAGGATCGGCGTCTCTCCCAGCGTCACCGCATGGGTGTAGGACGACACCACGGTAGGCGTTTTTCGCACCACGGGGGTGGGTTTCACGTGCTTTACGGCGCGTGCTACGGCGGCAATGTGGGCGGGGGTGGGGCCGCAGCAGCCGCCAACCATCCGCACGCCCTGCAAAACGGCCTCTCGAACGGTCTCGGCAAATTCCTCGGGGCCAACGCTATAAACCGTTTTGCCCCCGATGCTTTCGGGGAGCCCCGCATTGGGCTTGAGCAGAACGGGAACCGAGGCGCAGTCCAGCATCCGACGGGCCACGGGCATCAGCTGGCGCGGGCCGAGGGAGCAGTTCATGCCAACGGCATCGGCGCCCATGCCCTCCAAGAGAGCCGTCATGGCCTCGGGGGAGGCGCCCGTCATCAGCTTGCCGTCGGCACCGTAGGCGTTGGAAACCAGCACGGGCAGATCG
>JAZRCQ010000214.1:0-3627 GCA_045659845.1 Eubacteriales bacterium | reverse complement strand
TTCACGATCTTTGCCTTGCCCTTTTGCAGGTTCTCCGAAATTTCCACTAAAATGCTCATATCTTTATCTCCTCTATGATTCTTTTTTTATTTGGTCAACGATATTTCTTTTCCAGCTTTTCCATAAAGTCCTCGGCCTCGCTCTCGCTATTCAAATGCAAAACGAACGCCGTCAACGCGGGATCCGGCTCCTTGTCGGCAAGGATCTCCTCTGCCGTCCAGTCGCGCAGCCACACGCTCTTGCCCCCTGCCTGAATCTTTTTGAGCAGATCCGGATCGCAAAGCTCCTCTGCCACGGGCGCCTTGATCCACGTGGTGTACTCCCCTTCTCTTGCCTCCACCTCCGCGCCATAGAAGGCGGCATACCGGTCGGGGCAGAGATCATAAGGTCAACCGACGCTCCAGTTCCTCCGAAAGCTCATCCTTCTGGATGTGAACCTTCACTTCATTGGAGGATGCATTGGTTTTCAGATGCATGACAAGGCTTGCAATCCCCTGCTTCCTGCGCAAGGGAGTGGTCACGTCCTCCACGGCAACGAGGTGTTTCGCCATAAAAACGGTGATGCTTTTTGTAAAGCCGCCGCTATACACGGTGATCCTTTCGTTTTCAACGGCAAGGCCGTTCGTGCGATAGCTGAGAGCGGCGCCTGCAAGCTTGATCAACACAACGGTAAATGCCACACCCCAAATGGCCAATGCGGTCGCCGTTGTCGCAGAAGCAGGCGCATGCAATATCGCCATCACCGCAACCGTTCCCGCCGAAGCAATACCGGCCGTGACACCAACGATCAGCAGGAACCAGGATACGAACGGGAAAAAGGCCACCGCCCTCGTTTGCTTTTCACTTGGTACGTGATCCGGCAAGATCCTGCTCAGAATTTCGCCGATCTCATCGTATTTGCAGAATGGAACCAGCACACCGAGACCGGCGGACTTGTTTTCGTCTCCGCTGTTCACGGTGTAGCCGATCACCTCAAGCCGGATGGAGGCGAAGCCGAGGAGCCGCTGTACCAACCCCTGCGAGATCTTCACCGCCTTGATCCGATCGTAGCTGAAGGTGTTGGTGTGCTTTTCCAGAAGCCCATAGGAGATCTGAATGCTCTCCCCCCGCCTTGCGATGGAAAAGCCATAGTAGCCAACGAAGGAATGGAGGACACTTCCGATCAGAGTGCCTACCGAAAGCAATAGCATGGCCGCTGCCGAGATCAGGATCGCATAGAGGAGGAATTCTCCCCAAGTACCGAGAAAATCAAGCTGCAGCATTCCCTTACAGAGGCCCATCACGGCAATGGCGAATACCGCAAAGAAGGCGGCAAAAAACAAAGCGGAAGCAATGTTGATCAGTGTATACAGCATTTTTTTGCCGGAGGTGAATCGATATAAGCTATCCCGATCGGAGAGAAGCACCTCCTCCGCTTTTGCCTCGCTCTCATCCCCTTGATCACAGCCTTCCCTCAGCCGATTCAATTTGTCGAGAAGCGCATCCACTACCGCATTCTTTTCTACGATCGTGATCTCCGCTTGGTGCGCGGTGTTGGCAGAGCCGCTATCCACCGTTAAAACGGCAACGCCGAAAAGCCTTTGAACGATATTCTGTTTTTTATTGATGGCATGCACCCTTTTGTAATCCAGCACCGAGCGCTTTCTGATAAGCACGCCACGATTGCATCGAATCTCCGTTTCCGTCAGCTCATAGCCGGATGCTCTGTAGTATAGGATTCTGTAGGCAACGAAGCACAGATAGATCACGGCGTAGCCGATCGCGAAAAAAGGGAGAACGGCCGTGAGCTCCTCCGGCCCGGATTCCTCGCTCAGGAGGAGCTCCTGCAGGAAAGCAAAGGCCAGAAAGAGACTGCTGAAGAAATCGGTGAGAAGGCTCGAATAGATATATCTCTTATCAAATCTCTTCATTTTTCAGCTCCTCAACTCTTGCCTCCAGACTTTGCTCAAGCGCATCGATCAGGAGATCGGCTTCGTTGGTGGTGAGGGTGGAAATATTGAAATTGGAGCCGGCCGTGGAAATGGTGACGTCGCTCAGCTTCAGCATCATCATGATCGGGCCCTGCGTTCGGTGAAGATCCTGAATCTGACAAACGGGGATCACCACTCTCTGCCTGAAGATCACGCCCTGCTTCACGATAATGCGCTTATCATCGCGGCCCCATGCATACATTTTGTAGCGCAAGGCCGGCATGATCAGAGTGATGCAAAGAATCACCGCCACGGGGATCCCCATCCCCAGCGCAACAGCGAGCGTGACGTTGCCGGGGGCGCCTGCCCCCAGCAGAACGATCAACACAAAGCCAAAGACTCCAATCAATGCCAGCGCTCCGATCAACGCTCGAATATACCATAATTTCAGTACGCTTTTATCTAACCGATTCATTTCCATAATAGCATTTTCCCCTTTTCCTCATAAAAGTAAAAGCTTATCGATTCCGAAATACGTTTTTCAGAATCGTGCCGATCCTGGGCGGTGTGCCATAGAGCAGAACGCCCACGCGATAGATCTTGGCGGAAAGAACGCCGATCCCGACGGTGGAGCCGACGAGAATAGCGATAGACGCCGCGATCTCATACCATGCCACCGTGCTCATGCAAATTCTCGTGAACATGGCCATCGGCGACGTGAACGGGATATAGGAGCAAACGAGCATTGCGGCATTGTCCACCGATCCCGCGCTCATTGAGAACATCACCACCATAAAAGCAATGATAAAAAGGAAGGTGATGGGCATGACCGAGGTGTTGATGTCCTCCAGCTTGGATGCGGTCGAGCCGATCGCGCCGTAAAGGAAGGCATAGATCAGGAATCCCAACACGAAGAACACGATGAGATAGATAAACAGCTCGACGGGAATATCAAAAATGGAAGCGATCAGAGGATTGGAGAGCGCATCCCGATTCACGTTGTAGAGCAGAATCGCCGTTCCAAACACGAGAACGAGCTGCGTAAAGCCTGCAATGCAGGAGGCAAGCACCTTTCCAAACATCATGGCGGTGGGCTTGGCACTCGTGATCAGAACCTCCATCGCGCGCGAGCTTTTTTCGGTTGCAACGTTGGTGGCAACCATCTGCCCATAGAGAAGGATCACCATATAGAGCGCAAAGATCATGATGTAGGTGTAGAAGAAATTCTGCATCTGATCCTTGCCCAGCGTTTCCGTGTTGCTCTCGATCTGAACGGACAGGATCTCCGATGCCAGCTCGGGAGGAATATTGTTCTCCACCATTTGCCGATAGCGATAGACTTCTTGAAGAACGGCGTCGGCCACTGCGGTGTTGCTGTCGTACATGGAAAGATTATTCACGTAGTAGGTGTAGGAGGCGGCACCGTTCATCACGAAGGCGCAATCTGCTTGCCCCGACACAACGTCGGCCTTCAGCTCATCCACGCCATCCTCCGCGATCTGAACGGTGTATCCCGTAAAGGCGGCGGAAAAGAATTCCTCGGCGCTTGCCGCAAGCTCGGCATCCTCGGCATAGATGAGCATCGTTGGAAGATCGTCGGGAGCCGTGTTCCCGCCGTCCTCCGCCTCAAAGACCGATACGATATTGGGAATGAACATGACGATCGCGATCAGCGCAACGAGAAAAACGGTGAATCCAACGAATATTTTATTTCTCA
>JAZRCQ010000213.1:0-13417 GCA_045659845.1 Eubacteriales bacterium | reverse complement strand
CCACCCGATCGGGTGGACGGACGTTTTGTTACAGAACGTTGTTGATCCATTGGGCAAACAGCACCACCGCAGGCACGGAAAGCGTGGCGAGCAGGGAGGTGATGCCAACGCTCTGAGAAGCGTAGCCCGGTTCGATGTCGTGGATCTCGGCCAGCATCGTGATGGTGGCGGCGCTGGGCAGACCTGCCATCACGGTGCAGAGCAGCACCTCGGTGTCGGATAGTCCGCAAAGCTTGGCCAGCACGCAGAAGAGGATCGGGAAGGCCAAAAGCTTGAAGAAGGAAAAAAGATAGAGCGGGCCGTTCTGAAACATTTTGCCGATGGAAACCGTGGCGAGCAGAGCGCCCGTGATCAGAACCGAGATCGGTGTGCATAGGCCGCCGAGATAGTTGAAAAAGTCGCCCATGGCGGCGGGAAGAACGAAAACGGGCTTGAGCAGATAGATCGCCACGCCAATCAGGCAGGGAACGGTGCCGAAGTTCAGCAGAGCCTTCTTGGGAGTCAGCTTGATATCCTCCCGTCCGCGGCCGAGGATCACAATGCCCCAGGTCCAGAGAGCAATGTGGAAGCTGATCACGTAGAAGGCGCCCATAAAGCTGCCGAGTCCCTTGGTGGCCTCGTTCACATTGAGCAGGGAATCCAGCACGGGGAAGCCGAGAAAGCCGCAGTTTGCAAACACGAGCCCGAATTCAATGATCTTGGAGCGATCGGGATGCTTCATTTTGCGGCAGATCAGGCGGGCAAGAAATGCCATCAGAATATGCATCACAAAGCCGATCGCCGTGGTTCGCAGAGCAATCTGCAGATGCTCCTCGGTGTAGGGGGCACTGTTGAGTGCGCCGATGATCATCATGGGAAGACCAACGGAGAGGATCAGGCGGGAAAGATTTTTGGAGGCTACGGAGTCTATAATTCCGAGCCGACGGCAAACGAAGCCGCAGATCATCAAAAGAAACAGAGTGACGTTGGTGGAAAGCAGGGAAGAGAAATTCATTGGGAACCTCCGAGGGATAACTCATTGAGCTTGGCGCGGATCCGCTTCATATCCTCCAGCATTTCTTCTTTTTTCTGAGGATCGCGAAGAAGGGCGGCGGGATGATAGACCGCGGTGAGAAAACAACCGCCGCGCTCCACCCATTTGCCATGCTCTGCAGTGATGCGAAAATCGGGGCGGATCAATCGCTGGGCGGCGATCCTGCCGAGGCAAACGATGATCCGAGGACGGATCAGGCGCACCTGCTCCCGCAAATAGCCGATGCAGGCATCCTGCTCCTCCGGGAGCGGATCGCGGTTTTTCGGTGGGCGACATTTGAGGATATTGGCAATATAAACGGATTCTCTGGGAATATCCACGGCAAAGAGATATCGATCCAAAAGCTGACCTGCGGCACCAACAAAGGGGATGCCCTTCAGATCCTCCTGCTCTCCGGGAGCCTCGCCGATCAGCATCAGCTCAGCCTTCGGATTGCCAACGCCAAAAACGGAATGGGTGCGCGTTTCTGCCAAAGAACAGGCACGGCAGGCGGCGCAGCGCTCCTGCAGAAGCTCTAATTCACAAGACACGGAAGGATCCTCCTTTCAAGGGGATAAACGGAAGGGGAGCGGCGCTCCCCTTCCATTCTTCAAAGCTCGCTTGCATGGAAATTGGTGTCCATATCCAATTGGTCGGCAGGACCGGCACAGCGGAGCGTATAGTTTCCCGAGCGCAGTACGGCGGTAAGCTGCTCCATGGAGCAGATCTCCTCCTCTGTGAGGATTCCGCCTGCCGTGTGAGAATGGGCGTCGTGGAAATCGCTTCCCGAGGTGGGGAGCTTTCCGAAACGGCGGCACCAATCGCGCGCGAGAAGATTGCGGGAATCATGGCCGACGTGACCGTTAAACACCTCATAGCCATCCAGAAGCTTGGGGGACATCACGGTCATTCCGTTGCGGAAGGGATGCGCCTGCACAACGAGCAGACCATGCTCGTTTGCCAGCGGACGGAAGGTTTTCAGCGTCATCAGATGCAGATTGGGATTCTCGCGGAGAAATTTCTCGTCGAATCCGAAGATCAGATAGTCGTTCGACGTCTCATGGAAGCGAAGCTCCATGCCGAGGATCACGTTGAGTCGTCCTGCGGCATGAGCCTTCATGGCGCGGTAGCCGGATAGGAAATGCTCGCATCGTTCTTCCCAAGCTTCGCCGGCGGCGTTCATGATATAGTCTGTGTAGTGGTTGGCCACCACCACGGTGTGAAAGCCCTCGGCAATATAGCGGTCGGCCACCTGCGCCGCCGTTTGATGAGCGCAGGGACTAACCTCGGATGTGTGGGCGTGAAGCTCCGTGAGAAACATTTTATTTTACCTCGATGATGGAAGCATCCCACATGGAGGGAGCCTCGTAGCCGAGGAGATTGATCACGGTTGCGGCCACGTTGGAGAGACCGTAGGAGCCGTCGTCAGCCTTCACGGCATAAGAATTTCTGGCATCGGTGTTGTCGTAGATGATGCAGGGAACGGGATTGAGGGTGTGGCTGGTCTTGGACTTCATCTTGCCGTCCTTGTCCACCTTAGGCTGTCCCTTCTTGTCCATTTCAAACATCTCGTCGGCATTTCCGTGGTCGGCGGTGATCACGGCAACGCCGCCCAGCTCATCGATCACGGGAAGGATTCTGCCCAGCTGCAGGTCGAGAGCCTCCATGGAGCAGCGGGTGGCGGCGAGAGAGCCGGTGTGGCCAACCATATCGCCGTTGGGGAAGTTGACTCTGAGGCACTTATAATCGCCGGAGCGCAGGCACTCGATGAGGCGGTCGGTGATCTCGGCGCACTTCATTCAAGGTCTCTGCTCGAAGGGAACCACGTCGGAGGGGATCTCGATATAGGTTTCCAGCTTCTCGTCGAACTTGCCGGACTTGTTGCCGTTCCAGAAGTAGGTTTCGTGGCCGCATTTCTGCGTTTCGGAGATAGCAAGCACGGGCACGCCTGCGGAGGCAAGATATTCGCCCATGGTGTTGGTGATCTCGGGAGGAGACACCAGATATTTCTTCGGGATATGGAGGTCGCCGTCGTATTCCAGCATGCCGGCATACAGCACGGAGGGAACGCGAACGCGGTCGAATTTATCGAATTCGCCTGCGGCGGCATCGAAGGCCTTGGGGATCTCGATGGAGCGGTCGCCTCTGAAGTTGTAGAAGATCACGCTGTCGCCATCCTCCACGGTGCCAACGGGCTTGCCGTTCTCGGCGATCACGAAGGCGGGAAGATCCTGGTCGATCACGTGAAGCTCGTTGCGATAGGTCACAACAGCCTCTGCGGCGCTTGCAAACTGTCTGCCCTCGCCAAGAACGTGGGTTTTCCAGCCTGCCTCCACCATTGCCCAGTTGGCTTCATAGCGGTCCATGGTGATCTGCATGCGTCCGCCGCCGGAGGCGATGCGAGCGTTGAAATCGGCATCGTTGAGCTCGGCGAGGAAGGCCTCGAAGGGCTCGATATAGTCGAGCGCGGAGGTCTCACCAACGTCTCTGCCGTCGATGAGAGTGTGGATGCGAACGGTTTTGATGCCGTCGGCCTTGGCCTGCTTGAGCATCGCCTTGAGGTGATCGATGTGGGAATGCACGTTGCCGTCGGAGAAGAGGCCAATGAAATGAAGCGTGCCGGCAGAGGCCTTCACGCCTGCGATCAGCTCCTGCCAGGTGGCGGAAGCAAACATCTTGCCCGATTCGATGGAATTGGAAACCAGCTTGGCGCCCTGTGCAAACACCTGACCTGCGCCGAGTGCGTTGTGGCCTACCTCGCTGTTGCCCATGTCGTCATCGGAGGGCAGACCAACGGCGGTGCCGTGTGCCTTCAGAGCGACCATGGGATATTCGGCCATGAGACGGTCGAGATTGGGGGTGTAGGCCGACTTCACCGCATTGGAAACGGTGTCGCCTGCCAGACCGACGCCGTCCATCACGATGGTGAGCACGGGGCCCTTTACGCCGCTGAAGCCTTTGAGATTGTTGAGCTTGTTCATGATGATAATCCTCCATTTTGAATCACATAATTTCACAGTTTATATTATAAACAATTTGCCGCGAAATGCAAGAGGATTTCCCAATCTTTTTTGAAAAAAGTGAAACTTTTTCGGAAAATGAAGAAAAGTGCGGAGAAACGACAGGGTTTTTCCGAAAACCACTTGCAATTCGCGCATGAAGGGTGTATAATATCTAAAGACTGTGTTTTCAGAAAGGAAGTAGATAAAAATGTCAGGTTGCACGCATGATTGCTCCAATTGCTCCAGCAATTGCGCATCGAAAAATAAGGATAGTCTTCTGATCCCCGCAAACCCCGCCAGCGACGTTAAGCACATCGTTGGAATCGTGAGCGGAAAGGGAGGCGTTGGTAAATCGTTGGTCACCTCCATGCTGGCCGTTCTGCTCTCCCGCGAGGGCTATAAGGTTGGCGTGCTGGATGCCGATATCACCGGTCCCTCCATTCCGAAGGCCTTCGGAATGAAGAACGTGGAGGTCTACGGCGACGACAACGGCATGATCCCCCCGAAATCCACCACGGGCATCGATATGATCTCCGTGAATCTTTTGCTTCACGATGAAACCAAGCCTGTGGTTTGGAGAGGCTCTATCATTTCGGGAACGGTTCAGCAGTTCTGGAAGGACACCATCTGGGACGTTGACGTTCTGCTGGTGGACTGCCCTCCCGGCACGGGAGACGTTCCTCTCACGGTGTTCCAGACAATGCCGCTGGACGGAATCGTGATCGTTTCCAGCCCGCAGGATCTGGTGTCCATGATCGTGAGCAAGGCTGCCAATATGGCGCAGATGATGAACGTGCCCGTTCTGGGCTTGGTGGAAAACCTTTCCTACGTGAAGTGCCCCGATTGCGGCAAGGAGCTGAAGGTGTTTGGCGATAGCCATATCGAGGAGGTGGCTGAAAAATTCGGCTACGATCTTTTGGCGCGCATTCCCATGGATCCCAAGCTTTCCGCATTGGTGGACAGAGGCATGATCGAGCTGATGGAAAACGATTATCTGGATGCCGCTTGCAAGGCGATCGTTGAGAAGCTGGCTCTGGGAGAGCCTCGTCAATAAGCATCATCAAGAGGGCTGTCGTTCCCGGTCGGCAGCCCTTGTCAGTGTATTAAGGAGGATAAAAAATGATATTCGGAAAGCATATCAACCGCTATTATCTGCGCTATAGCCCCATTCTTCTTTTGGGAATTCTGGCGCTGATCGCGGTGGACTTTTTTCAGCTGAAGGTGCCCGAATATTACCGCATGGTTATCAATGGAATGAATGACGGCGTGGTGGCGGTGAACGGAGTTCCGGTACCCTTTGACATGGATTTTCTTTTGGAGCGCGTTTGTATGCCGCTGATCCTTGTTGTGGTCACCATGGCGGCAGGGCGCTTCCTCTGGCGAGTTTGCTTCCTCGGCTCGGGGATCAGCGTGGAAACCAAGCTGCGCAATCGGATGTTCGACCATTGCAAGGAGCTTTCCCGCCAGTATTATCAGGTGAATAAGGTGGGCAACATGATGTCACTCTTCACAAATGATCTGGAAACGGTGCAGGAATGCTTCGGATGGGGCATCATGATGTTCATGGACACGGCATTTCTCGGCACGCTGGCCGTGATCAAAATGGCCAATATGAATCCCTTGCTGGCGGCTCTTTCCATGATCCCCATGGCTTTTCTTCTGGCAGGAGGCATCATCACCAGCAAATATATGATGCTCAAATGGGACGTTCGTCAGGAGGCATTCTCCCGCCTTTCCGAGTTCTCTCAGGAAAGCTTTTCGGGCATTGCCGTGATCAAGGCCTTTGTGAAGGAGGGAAAGGAGCTTCTTGCCTTCAAGTCGCTCAATCGTGAAAACGAGGAGGCCAACGTGGACTACACGCGCCTGTCCACGCTTCTGCGCGTGGTGGTGATGCTCTTTGTGGAGTCGGTGGTTTGCGTGATCCTCGGCTACGGCGGCTATCTGGTTTGGAACGGAACCTTCAATGCGGGCCAGCTGGTGGAATTCATCGGCTATTTCACCGCCGTGGTCTGGCCTGTGATGGCCGTTTCGGAAATGATCGAGATGACCTCCCGCGGCAGAACCTCTCTCAAGCGCATCAGCGAGCTGCTGGACGCCGAGATCGACGTTAAGGATGCGCCCGACGTGCAGGCGATCAACGAGCCCATCAAGGGCAGGATCGAATTCAAAGATCTCACCTTCCGCTATCCGGACGGAGAGTTCGATGCGCTTTCAAACGTTTCCTTCGTGATCGAGGCGGGAGAAAATGTTGGTCTGGTGGGAAAAACGGGATCGGGAAAGACCACGCTGGTGGATCTGATCCTCCGCACCTACAATGTGCCCGACGGCACCCTGTTCGTGGACGGATACGACGTCAATCGCGTTCCGATCCGCACCATCCGCGGCGCATCTGCCTACGTGCCGCAGGATAATTTCCTCTTCAGCGACACCATTGCAAACAATATCGCCTTCGGCTATGAGGAGGTCGATCTTGAGGAGGTGGAGA
The DNA here is from genome assembly GCA_045659845.1 of Eubacteriales bacterium. GTDB lineage: Bacteria > Bacillota > Clostridia > Oscillospirales > CAG-272 > UMGS1865. The sequence continues at coordinate 6,918 of JAZRCQ010000213.1, read as the reverse complement.
AGGCCGCAAGGCTTTCCGACGTACATAACAATATCATTGAGTTCAAGGACGGCTATCAGACCGTGCTGGGAGAATGGGGCGTGACGGTGTCGGGCGGACAGAAGCAGAGAATTTCCATTGCCCGTGCCCTGATGAAAAAGGCTCCCATCCTGATTCTGGACGATTCGGTCTCCGCTGTGGATATCAAAACGGAGAAGGTGATCCTGGATCATCTGAGAGAGACGCGCGCAGGGCTCACCACGATCCTGATTGCCCATCGGATCTCCACCGTGGAGAAGATGGATAAGATCATTTTCATCGACGACGGTAAGATCCTTGCCGTTGGCGCCCACGAGGAGCTTTACACCACCTGCGAGGACTATCGCAGAATGGTGGATCTGCAGAAGCTGGAGGAGGAAGGAGGCGAGCATCAGAATGCGTGAATATCTGCCGCTTTTGATCATCGGAGGCATTGTCGGTGCCTTCTCGCTGATCTTCTCATTGGCCTATGCCATGATGAAAAACAAGAAGGAGGCCATCGGCTTCGATCGCCATATGAAGGATTCGGAGATCGTTCGTCGCCTGCTTCGTTATGCCAAGCCCTATGGCGGAAGCTTCGCCTTGGTGGGCTTCCTCATGCTCTTCTCCATTTCCTATGATATCGTCTCGCCGCTTCTGGTGGGAGAGATCGAGGAGCTGGTGCAGGGAAGCTTTGAATTGTCCTCTCTGTGGGTGTACGTGGCGGTCTACGCCTCGGTGCTGATCCTTTCGGTGATCTCCACCTATGCGCAGTCCATCATTCTGCAGAAAACAGGACAGAGGATCCTCTCGGAATTGCGAATGGATCTGTTCCGGCACATCGAGAGCCTTTCCCATGAAAAGCTTCATGAGATCCCCGTTGGAACGCTGGTCACCCGCGTCACCAACGACACAAATGCCATTTCCATGATGTTCACCAAACTGCTGGTGAACCTGCTCAAGAACATCTTTATCATCCTCGGCGTGCTGGTGGCTATGCTGCTGCTGAACTATCAGCTCACGCTGATGGTGCTGTGCTTTGTGCCCTTCGTGGTGCTTTTCACGGTGATCTTCCGCAAGTTCTCCCGAAGAGCCTACCGTCAGGTGAAGGACGGAACCACCGCTATCAACACCTTCCTCTCGGAAAATCTTTCGGGCATGAAGATCACGCAGATCTTTAACCGCGAGGCGGAAAAGAACAAGGTGTTTTTGGAAAAGAGCACCAAGCTCGGAAAGGCCAAGCAGGCGGAGATCTTCGTGTTCGGCGTGTTCCGCCCGATGGTGTATATGCTCTACACCTCCTCCATTCTCTGCCTGCTGTATCTGGGCGGACGAGGCTACATCAAGGAGGTGAGCTTCCTGGGGCAAACGCTCACGGCCGCCACGGTGGTTACCTTCTATATGTACATCTCCAAATTCTTCAACCCCATTCAGAATCTGGCCGAGCAGTTCAACTGGCTGCAATCAGCGCTGGCATCGGGCGAGAAGATCTTCCGCGTGTTTGATATCCCCGTGGACATTGTGGACGATCCCGAGGCCATTGAGCTGGAGGAGATCCGCGGCGAGATCGAATTCCGCGACGTGTGGTTCTCCTACGTTCCCGACGAATGGGTGCTGAAGGGTGTTTCCTTCCACGTGTCTCCCAAGGAAACGGTGGCCTTCGTTGGATCCACCGGCTCGGGAAAGACCACTATCCTCTCGCTGGTCTGCCGCAACTACGATATTCAGAAGGGGCAGATCCTCATCGACGGCATCGACATCCGCAAGATCAAGATCGCCTCTCTGCGCCGCCATTTCGGGCAGATGCTGCAGGACGTATTCCTCTTTTCGGGCACCATCCGAAGCAACATCGTGCTTCGCGAGGAGGGCCATACCGATGAGGAGATCATGGAGGTTTGCCGCTACGTGAACGCCGACGGCTTCATCAACCGCCTGGACAACGGACTGGACGAGGTGGTGAGAGAGCGCGGAAACAACTTCTCCGCAGGACAGAGACAGCTGCTCTCCTTCGCTCGCACCATTCTCCATAAGCCCGCCGTTATGATCCTCGACGAGGCCACCGCCAATATCGACACCGAAACCGAGGTCCTCATTCAGGATTCGCTGGAAAAGATGATGAATATCGGCACCATGCTGATCGTTGCGCACCGACTTTCCACCATCCAGCACGCGGACAACATCATTCTGCTCTCTCACGGAGAGATCCTGGAGCAGGGAACTCACCACGAGCTGCTGAAGCAAAAGGGCAGATACCATCGCCTCTACACGCTGCAGTACCATAAGGAGCAGCTCAAAAAGAAATAAAGAAAAAGATAGGGCAGATCCGGTGATTCCGGAATCTGCCCTGTCGGCTTTTGGGACGCGTGCCGCATCAGCGGAACAGCTCCAACAGCTTGAAGCGGATCTTATAAACGGGGCGCTCGCTTTCGGTGATGATGCGATACTGCTGAGGTGTGAGCCCAACGGCAATAAAGGCATCCTCTGCCTCGTCGGTGGGCACGGTGGCGGCACCGAGACAAAGGGGCGGAAACACACAGCACCACCAGTTCTGCCCCTCGGCCTCACCGATGGAAACGCGCAGAGAGAGGTACTCTCCCGATGGGAAGCAGAAGCCGTCATAGCCTCGCGTGGGGTAGGATTCCTCGCTGAGTGTGAGCGTCACGTCCTGCTCAAAGCCCTGCTCGCGAAGCATCAGAAGGGCGGCGGTGCGGATCTCCTCGGCGTGTTCCTCCAGCCGTTGCTGTGCCTCTGCTGTTGTGGCACAGTCCTTAAGCAGCGGAGCGGTCACCTCCAGAACGGCATCCCGCACCCTCAGCTTCACCGCCTGATCCTCTTCGGAGTCGGAATTGGCTAAAACGTGCAGGCGGATCACGGCTCCGTAGATCTCCTCCTCGCCGTGAATGGGAAGGACGCCGAGGATCAGCATCACGGCCGCCAGCGTCAGAATCGCAATAAGTAGTCTTTTTTCTTTCATAAAAAACCTCCCGAACGGATTTGATGCAGATAGCATCGCCCGTTCGGGAGCGCTTTATTCAATTCAGCATTGAAAAATCAATTCCGGATAGGATTTTGTCCAGTGCCGTGTCGGCGTCGGCGGCCTGCACGGTGCAAACGGCGGCGGCAGAGTTGCCCGAACCGCCGAAGGGGGCGCAGATTTCCGAGGCGTCCAGCGAACAGAAGGAGCGAACGGACACGCGGAACACGGGCTCCACGGTGGGCTGACGGATCACCACGGCCAATCGGACTCCCTCCGGAGCGGTGGCGATTTCGGCAAGCACGCCGAGATCGGAATCGTCCAGCCCCAGCGCCACCTTAATGGCGTAGGGGAAGCGGATCACGGCCAGACGTCCCTCCTCCTGCAGATGGAGATTGGAGATGGCGGCGGCCATGGCGCGGAGTCGGCCGAGGGAACGGGTTTCAAACAGACGGCGGTTGATCTCCCGATGGTCGATGCCGCTGGCCACCAGCTCGGCGGCACGGGTGTGAGTTTCGGGAGTGACGTTTGAGCCGCGGAAGCCGTTGGTTCGGGCGCTGATGGCGGCGTAGAGCGCGGTGCAAAGGGCATCGCTCACCTTCATCAGATCATTTTCTGCCAAGGCCTTCACCAGATCAAAAAGGGTTTCGCCCGTGGTGGCGAGGATGTCGGGCTGATAATAGGGAGCAAAGGGAACGATCCGCTCTGCAGAAGCAAGCATCAGATCGATCTGCCCCTCGTAGATCTCCCGAAGCGCTCCCAGTTGTGCGGCGGAGGCCGCCTCCACGGCGATCACGCGCTCGGGGAAGAAGTCCTCGGGGAGGGAATCGGGAAGCAGGCTTTCCTGAGCATCCTCGGCCAAAAAGCGGAGTCCATCGGGGATCTCATCGTCGCAGATGCAGTAGGCGGGAGAGCCCAAGGCCTCCAGCGTGTGGCGCAGAGCAAGAGCGGAGGCCACGGTGGATGCATCGGGATGATGGCGCAGCAGGATCAGCGTTGGAGAGACCGAGGAGATTGTTTCGCACAGCTCTCCGAAGGAAAGGGAAGGGAATTCGCTCATCAGAATCCGCCATCCGTTTCCTCGGATTCTTCCTCCTCCTCGGGCTCGGAGATCTCCAGATTGTTCAGGATCGAGGCGATATGTGCGCCGTAGGTGATAGAGGAATCGGAGAGGAAGGTCAATTCGGGAGTAATGCGGAGGTTGAGGGTGTGCGCCAGCTCACGGCGGATAAAGCCCGCGGCGGTCTTGAGGCCCTTGGCCACCTCCTTGGGGTCTCCCTGCAGAGCAGAGTAATAGATCTTGGCATATTTGAGATCGGCCGTGCAGTCCACGGCGGTCACGCTGATAAAGGCATCCTGCACGCGGGGATCCTTCACTCTTCTGAGGATGCTCATCAGCTCCTTTTGCATCTCTTCGTTGATGCGGTTTCTTCGATACTTTGCCATGTCGGCTCCTTTCGGTTTTTTGCATAAGAAAATCGGAAGCAAAACGCCGGTGCATCTTGCTTCCGATCTGATGTCGCAGAAGGGCGTTGGAAAATCCTCACCCTGCGACCGAATCACGGAAGTCGGGAATTATTCAGCCGCTTCCTCAGACGCCACGATCACGTCCTCTGCGTCAAATTCAAAGGTTTCGCCCTCACCCTCGGCAAGCAGCTCGTCCTCGGCCTCGGGAAGAACCTCCACGGTCTTCTTCACAAAGAACTTGGTGTAGATCTTGTATGCGGCATAGGTCACGGCAGCAATGATGATCAGCGCCTTCAGAACGCCCCACCAGGTGCATCTTTTTTTCACGACGTAGCTATTATCATTCGTCATTTCTTCGTCCTCCGGATACATCGGCCGAGCAACTACGGCCGACAAACAGATTTACTTACCATAAGTATACCATAATTTTCGGAAATTGCAATAGTTTTTCTGTATTTTTTCAAAAAAAATTTAAAAACTCTTCCTTTTTGCGCATTTTTGTGATAAAATGTAGGAGAAAAACAAGAACGGAGGATGTCATGGTCTATTCGGAGCTGGTGGAGCGACTGCGCGCGGCAGGGGTGGAGAGCCCCGAGCGGGAGGCCTCGCTTCTGGAGGAACGCTACTGTGGAGGAAGCGGCTTTTTTGCCGATCCCGGTCGTGAGCTGCAGGGCGACGGGCTGGAGGATGCGGTGCGCCGCCGATGCGCGGGCGAGCCGCTTCAATATATTTTCGGAGAATGGTATTTTTATAACCAGACCTATGCGGTCTCTCCCGATTGTCTGATCCCCCGCTCCGACACGGAGATCCTGGTGGAGGCGGCCATTTCCATGCTTCCGAAGGAAAGCTTTTTTGCCGATCTTTGCACGGGGAGCGGTTGCATCGCCGTTTCGGTAACGGCCGAGCGCCCCGACCTTTCCTGCGTGGCGGTGGATCTTTCGGAGGGCGCCTTGACCATGGCAAAAAAGAATGCCGAAAGAAACGGCGTTGCCGATCGGGTGAAGGTCATGAGGGCAAACGTTCTGGAGCCGGAGCCGCTTTTTGCTCTTCCGCGTCCTGCGGCCATTCTTTCCAATCCTCCCTATATCCGCACCGACGTGATCCCAACGCTGGCGCGTGAGGTGAAATGGGAGCCTCACATGGCATTGGACGGCGGCGAGGACGGCCTGATCTTCTACCGAGCTCTGCTGGAGCTGGCGCGGTGCTGGTTGGCAGAGGAGGGCTTCTGCCTTTTTGAGATCGGCTACGATCAGGGCGATGCGCTACGCGCCATGGCGGAGGAGGCAGGCTTTCTTTGCGAGATCCGTAGGGACTACGGCGGCTGTGACCGCGTGGCATATCTGAGAAGACGAAGCATAAAATAATAGATACACCGAGAGTAAAGGAGCGGAGAGGAATGAAAATCACGGTCTTGGCAGGGGGGCTTTCCCCTGAGCGAGAGGTTTCCCTCACGTCGGGAAGTCTGATCGCAAACGCCCTGATGGAAAGAGGCCATCGGGTGCTTTTATTGGATGTTTACGAGGGGATCGACGAGCTTCCGAGCGATCCCGAGGAGCTGTTTCGGAGTGATCGCCGCTATTCTCATCGCGTTGGCGAGGAGGTGCCGGATCTGGAGGCACTGAAGAAAAGAGTGGGCAACGGTAAGGCGCTGATCGGGAAAAACGTCACCGAGCTTTGTCGGATGTCGGATCGCGTATTTCTGGCTTTACATGGCGGCATGGGTGAGAACGGTCAGCTGCAGGCCTATCTGGATTGCTGCGGGATCTCCTACACGGGCTCGGGATACGACGGCTGCGTGCTTTCCATGGATAAGGACGTGACCAAGCGGTTGCTTCGTGAGGCAGGCGTACCAACGGCGGATTGGGTTCGGGTGGAGCCGGGGGAGGATCGGATCGAGGAGATCCTGAACCGCGTCGGCCTGCCCTGCGTGGTGAAGCCCACGCTCGGAGGCTCCAGCGTTGGCGTTGCCATGGTGGATCGCAAGGAGCAGCTTCGGGCGGCGCTGGCAGAGGCCGCGAAAAACGGCGAGAGTGTGCTGGCCGAGCGGAGGCTCTTCGGCAGGGAATTAACGGTTGGAGTCCTCGATGGAGAGACACTTCCCGCCATAGAGATCATTCCCAAGGAAGGCTTCTACGATTATAAAAACAAGTATCAGGGAACCACCGAGGAGATCTGCCCCGCGCCGATCTCCGAGGAAACGGCAGCGGAGCTGGCGCGCCTCACAAGGATCGCATTTGGTGCGCTTCGTCTTCGCCAATACGCCCGATTGGATTATATTCTGGACCAAAACGGTAAGCTCTGGTGTCTGGAGGCAAATGCTCTGCCGGGCATGACGCCAACCAGCCTGCTGCCGCTCTCCGCCTCGGCGGTTGGCATCTCCTATGGGGAGCTTTGCGAGCGGATCCTGCAGGCGTGATGCTTCCGTGCGACTGTAAATACCCTTCGCAAAAGGGCGTCTCGGTTCGTCGAGACGCCCTTTT
>JAZRCQ010000212.1:0-3198 GCA_045659845.1 Eubacteriales bacterium | reverse complement strand
TGCTTTTCGGCGGTCTCCGCCGACCATAGAAATGGGAGGAAGAAGGATGAAATTGCCGTTGCACGGTATTTTTGACAGTCATGCACATTATTTCGACCGCCGCTTCGGGCAGGAGCTTGAGGGAGGCGCTGAGGCTATTTTGCGGGAGGTGATGCCGCGCCCGGTGAGAACGGTGATCAACGTGGGCACCAATCTGCAAAATTCCCAAGAGGCTATTCGACAAGCGGCCATGCACGACGGAATGTACGTTGCCGTTGGCATCCATCCCGAGGACTGCCATTATCTCGGCAATGCGGAGGAGGCCATGGAGCGGCTTTCGGAGCTGCTGGGCTCTCCCGAAAGCCGCGACGAGCGCAAGATCGTGGCGCTGGGGGAGATCGGATTGGACTATCATTATGAAAACTACGGCGAGATCCCTATGGATAAGGAGAAGCAGATGCGCTTTTTCCGCGCTCAGATGGAGATCGCGCAATATCTGGAGCTTCCCGTGATCATTCACGATCGGGAGGCGCACGGCGATTGCTTTGAGACCGTGCTGAAGTATCCGGGCGTGAGAGGCGTGTTCCATTCGTATAGCGGAAGCCCCGAAATGGCGAAGGAGCTGGTGCGGAGAGGCTGGTATATCTCTTTTTCGGGAACGCTCACCTTCAAAAACGCAAATCGGGTGAGGGAAGCGGCGCTGGCGGTGCCGCGGGATCGGCTTCTGATCGAAACCGATGCCCCCTATCTTGCCCCTCATCCCATGCGCGGAAGGCTAAACCATTCGGGACTTCTGACGCACACGGTGGCCACGCTGGCCGAGCTGTGGGGATGCGAGGAGCAGGAGGCCGCAGATCAAACGGCGAAAAATGCGGAGCGGCTCTTTTTCGGAGAGATGCTTTCGGCAATATAGAAAATAAGCGGAGCGCGCGTTTCCAAGGGGCAGGATGCCCTTGGGAAGGCTCGCTCTCTTCTTTTTTGTTATTGATTGATCGGAATTGGTTATTTTTTACAAAAAATAACAATTGAATTCTACATTCTGTCGGTTAAAAAGTTGAAGCGAGCCCTTGCAAAACCTTTTTTCGTATGCTATAATAAAAGAAGCAGATGGAAGTTAAGAGAATCCAAACGGTTGATCCGATTGATTTATAAATTTTTTCTGTCGCAATACACAAGAAAGGTATTTATTAGGTTACGAACAATGGCTAAGATTGAAACGAAGAACATCAGAAACGTTGCCCTGCTGGGCCACGGCGGAAGCGGCAAGACCTCTTTGGCGGAAGCAATGCTTTATATCACGGGCGAAACCGACAGATTGGGAAATACCACGGCGGGCAACACCGTTTGTGACTACGATCCCGAGGAGATTGCCAGAAAGTTCTCCATTTCCGCATCCTTCGCTCCCGTGATGTGGAAGGATGTGAAGATCAACGTCATTGACACCCCCGGTTATCTGGATTTCAACGGCGAGGTTCTGCAGGCACTCCGCGTGGCCGACAGTGCCGTGATCGTGGTGGACGGCAAGGCAGGCATCGAGGTTGGAACCGAGCTGGCATGGGACTATGCCACCGCGGCCAATCTGCCCCGCGCCTTCTTCATTAATAAATTCGACGACAACGAAGCAAGATTCGGAAGAGTGCTGGATTCCCTCCACGACACCTTCGGTAAGAACGTTTGCCCGCTCACCATTCCCATGGTGAAGGACGGCGTGGTGGTTGGTGCCATCGATCTGATCGACGAGAGCGCACACGTGTTCGATAAGAACGGCCGCCACAGTGTGGAGCTGATCCCCGAGGAGTCCAAGGAAGCGGTGGCGAAGTATCGCGATATGCTCATGGAGGCTGTTGCCAGCACCGATGAGGATCTGATGATGAAGTACTTCGAGGGCGAGGAGATCACTCACATGGAGGCGATCAACGCCGTTCACGAGGGTATTATCCACGGCGATCTCGTGCCCGTGTTCTGCGGCGCCGCCACCAAGCTTTGGGGCGTTTGGACGATGCTGGATAAGATCACCGAATCCTTCCCACGCCACACCGCCAAGAAGCTGGAGTCGCTCAAGGACGGCACCGAGGTGGAGATCTCCACCGAGGGCGAGCCTTCCGTGTTCGTATTTAAAACCGTGGCCGATCCCTTCGTGGGCAAGATGTCCTTCTTCAAGGTGATGGGCGGTACGCTCAAGCGCGACCTCACCATGAAGAACAACACCACGGGCGAGACCGAGAAGTTTGCGCATATCTACACCGTGAAGGGCAAAAAGCAAACCGAGGTGGAGGAGCTGGCCTGCGGCGACATCGGTATGGTGGCAAAGCTGAACAACACCAACACCAACGATACGCTCACCTGGAATAAAGAGCTGGCGTATGCCCCCATCGAATTCCCCACGCCTTATCTCGTGAAGGTGATGATCCCCGTTTCCAAGGGCGACGAGGGCAAGATCTCCCAGAGCATTACGAGAATGGTGGAGGAGGATGCCACCCTGCGCTTTGAAAACGATGCCGAGACCAAGCAGCTGCTGATCTACGGTTTGGGCGAGATGCATCTGAGCGTGCTTGCTGCGAAGCTGAAGGCTCGCTTCGGCCTCAACGTGAAGTTTGAAATTCCTCGCATTGCCTACCGTGAGAAGATCACCAAGTCGGTGGACGTGGAAGGTAAGCACAAGAAGCAGAACGGCGTCCCCGGCCAGTATGGCCACGTGAAGATGCGCTTTGCGCCCGGCGAGGGCGAGGGCCTGTCCTTCACCGTATCCGTGGTTGGCGGTACCGTTCCGAAGAACTTCTATCCCGCAGTGGAGAAGGGCTTGCAGGATGCTATGGTCAAGGGTGCGGCAGGCTTCCCGATGGTTTGTCTGGCGGCCGACCTCTACGACGGCTCCTACCACGCCGTCGACTCGGATGAGCTTTCCTTCAAGACCGCGGCCTCTCTGGCCTATAAGAAGTGCCTTGAGCTGGCGGCTCCCGTGATTCTGGAGCCCGTGGGCGATCTGAACATCACCGTTCCCGAAAATCTCGTGGGCGACGTGATGGGCGACCTGAACAAGCGTCGCGGCAGCGTGATGGGCATGGAAGCGGCAACCAGAAAGGGTTACACCACCGTGCAGGCCGTGGCACCCAAGGCAGAGCTGATGGACTATCCCACCGTTCTTCGCGCCATGACGCAGGGTAGAGGCTACTTCGATTTCACAGTTACGGGATACGACACCGTTCCCGCAAACCTTGC
>JAZRCQ010000211.1:0-6694 GCA_045659845.1 Eubacteriales bacterium | reverse complement strand
CTCTATATCAAGCTGCTCAATCAGGCCGTGCTGGAGGAAAAGGGAGAGGCCACGGAGCCCGAGATCGATTGCTCCGTTTCTCTGGATTTCAGCGCGCTGATCCCCGAGCGCTACGTTCCCTTCCCCGCGCAGAGAATGGCGCTCTATAAAAAGATCGCCCTGATCTCCAACGAGGAGGATCTCATGGACGTGACCGACGAATTGGTGGATCGCTACGGCGATATTCCGAAGGAAACGCGCAATCTGCTTCGCATTGCTCTCATTCACTCCACCGCCGTTGCCTGCAGGATCACCGCCATCCGTCAAAACGGAAACGAGATCCACATCCACCCCAAGGAGCTTCGGATCGACCGATGGTCCGACGTGGCCGACCGTATGTCCGGCCAGCTCCGCATGATCCTCTCCGGAGAAGGACACCTTGTGCTTCGCCTGCAGAAGCAGGAAACGGCGCTGGAGCGCCTGCAATCCTGCCTCAGCTTCTATCGCGCCTCCCTGATCACCTCCCATAATCCCTAAAAGAAAGGATCCGTATCATGAAAAAATCGCTTCGTTTGCTAGCCGCCATGCTGGCGCTCCTGCTTCTTGCCGCCGCTGTTTCCTCCTGCGCCTCTCAGGGCAAGACCCTGATCGTGCTGGAAAAGGACGGCGTGAGGGCAGAATTCCCCGTTACCTACTACGAGTTGATGCTCAGCCGCTGGAAGGGCTCGCTGGTGGCAGGCAACTATTCCAACAACGGCTACAACGCCGAGCAGGACGGATTTTACGATCTCAAGGATAAATTTGACGGTACCAATCTCCAGACGCTTGGGGAATACTACGGTCAGCTGATCCTGGAAAACTGCAAAAATTTCACCGCGGTGCTGTGGATGTTTGAGAGTCTGTCGCTCTCTCTTTCCGCCGAGCAGATCGCTGCCGCCGACGAGAAAATGTCCGATGCGCTTGCCGCCTACGGAGATGGCTCCAAGGCCAAGCTCAACGCCGTTCTCGCCAACTACGGCGTGAACTACGATATGCTCCGCAACGTTTATCTCATGGAGGCCAAGGTGGATGCCGTTCAGAACGCGCTCTACGGAAAGGGCGGCTCTCTCCTCGGCTACGAGGTGAAGGAGCAGTTCCTCGCCGAGAACTACGTGCATTTCAAGCAGATCTTCCTTCCCTTCTTCCGCTACGTTTATAAGACCGACGCCAACGGCGACGAGATCTACTACGTGAAGGATGCGCAGAATGGCGCCATCGCCTACGACACCAATATGTTTGCAGGCAAGGATGAGAAGGGGCTTCCCATCACCGATGCCAACGGCGACACCGTGTACTACACCTCCGCCGAGCAGGTGAAGATCGCCTATGACACCAAAAACGGCATCCGAAGCTTTGTGCTGGACAAAAACGGAGAGGCCACCACCACCGACATGACTGCCGACGAGATCAAGGCCGTCACAGAAAAGGGCGAGGCGCTCTTCGCATCCCTTCAGAATTGCACCGCCGCTGAATTCGAGGCCAAGCTTGCCGAGGTGAATATGGAGCTGGGCGAGGAGACACACGCCGACGGCATCTATCTCCAGAAAAATCTGGATTATGCCGGCGCAGGCTCGGATTTTGCCTACTTCTCCGATATCATCAACGCCATGGATGCCATGGAAAACGGCGCCATTGCCAAGATCACCACCGATGCCTCCGGCTATCATATCGTAATGAAATATGCCCCCACCGAAAAGGCCTACGAAAACGCCGCAAACGAGGCGTGGTTCCAGAATTTCACCTCCGCACTGATGGAGGAGCTGTTTATGGACGAGTGCGAAAAGCTGTTCCCCGAAATGGAAGTAAACGCCAAGGTGCTGGCCACCGCCGCCGATATCAAGCGCATCGGCGTGAACCTCTATTTCTGATCCTGCGAAGCCTCGCTCCGAATTTTTTTTGAAAAAGCCCTTGACAAAAGATGCAAGGCGTGCTATAATGACTCCCGAAAACCGCATAGAAATCAGGGGTGCTTCTGACGATGGTCAGCGGCTGAGACGGCAATTGCCGAACCCTTAAACCTGATACGGATAATACCGGCGTAGGAAGATGTTAGTTGAATGGGAGCTCTCCCCCATGATCTGAACCGCACGGAGATTTTCGTGCGGTTCATTTTCTATCAAGGAGGTTTCTCTCATGAAACAAAATCGCATCCACATTCTCTGCGAGTGCGGCATTCTCACCGCCCTCGCCATCACCCTGAGCCTTGTGAGCATGTTCCTTTTGGAGCCCCTGCTCCGCCCGCTCTTTCCCTTCGGCGGCTCGGTTACGCTCTTTTCCATGCTCCCCATCTGCATCATCTCGATTCGCCACGGTATGGGCTGGGGATTGGCAAGCGCCTTCTGCTTTTCCTGGTTTCAGATCCTGCAGGGCGGCGTTTTTGCCTGGGGATTGACGCCGCAGATGCTGATCGCTTCCCTGTTCCTCGATTATATCCTCGCTTTCACCGTTCTTGGACTGGCAGGCCTGTTCCGCAAAAAGGGCTTCCTCGGCATGGTGATGGGAGTGGCCTTGGTGTGCCTGCTCCGCTTTGCCGTTCATTTCCTTGCCGGCGTGGTGCTTTGGGCTAATCTGGAGGAATTTGTGGCCTTCGGACAGAGCTGGGTAAACCGCCCCGTTTTGTATTCTTTGGTCTATAACGGCGGCTACATGCTGCCCGAATCCATCCTCACCGTAATGGGAGCATGGTTGCTTCTGCGATCCGATCGGATGCGGAAAATGCTTTCCATTTCCTGAGTGCAATAAAAAAAGGTCACCGCGTGACCAAACAGGAGAGCCATCCATGGAAAAACAAGAACTGATCGCGTTATTCGAGCGCACCTTTCCCTTCTGGAGCCGTTTATCGGAGACGGATCGTGCCACCTTTCTGCGCAGTGCCAACCACGTTCGCTTTGAAAAGGGCACCAATATCCACGACGGCAACGAATGCACGGGAGTGATCCTGATCCGCTCGGGAAGCCTGCGCCTTTATATGCTTTCCGAGGAGGGAAAGGAGATCACGCTTTATCGCCTCTTCCCCGGCGACATCTGCATCCTCTCCGCCTCCTGCGTGCTGAAAAGCATCACCTTCGACGTTTTCATCGATTCTGAGGAAAACAGTGAATGTGTGGTGGTTGGAGGTTGCGTGCTGGAGGATCTTACCCGACGAATGGACGAGGTGAAGATCTTTGCTTTGGAAACCGCGCTCAGCCGTTTTTCCGACGTGATGTGGGTTATGCAGCAGATCCTTTTCATGAGCCTGGACAAGCGCATCGCCATCTTCCTTTTAGATGAATGTGCCAAAAACGGCACCGACACCGTGAAGCTCACTCAAGAGCAAATCGCTAAATATATCGGATCGGCGCGGGAGGCCGTTTCCAGAATGCTCAAATATTTCGTTTCCGAAGGGCTCGTTTCCCTTTCCAGAAGCCAAGGCATCCGTATCCTGGATAAGAGGAAGCTTCGCGAGCTCACCGCGTAAGACCTATGTATATAAAAAGGAAGTGACCCTTGACCACGCTTTTCATCACGTAGCCAAGGGTCACTTCCCTTCGTTCTTGGTATCTAACATCTTTTGTGATCCTCCTTTCCTGATCTGTCCCTCCTCCTTGGAGCTCGGAAGGACGAGGCTGCGGACGGCTTGAAGGGGTTCTGCGCTTGATCGGGATTCACACCGAACCGGGATTTCGTCGGGATCTGGAATCTTGGGATTATTCTGTTCTCGGCTTTTCTCTGCCTCACACTCTCACTGCTCCCGATCTCTTCTTTCTCAACGCACCTGCAACCGCCCTCGGTTTACTTTGCCATCGGACCATACCTCCTTGTTCTTTTGCACCTTTATTATAGCACATTTTTTTGTAGATTTCAATTGGCGAATTGTAAAAATATACTATAAACTTTTTGGTGAAAAGGCAGATTCTTGTGAAATCCGATCATTTTCTCTTTACAAACGAAAAAATTTGTGATATAATGAAAGGGTAGTTGGTTACAAAAGCGCAAAGGGAACGCCTGCGGAGATGATCCGCATGCTTTCCCTTTCTGCTATGTGCTTGAATGCAGGATCTCACCGATGGCCTCGGCAAGATGCGCCACCGTGTCGGAGGCCAGCATGCTCACGGGATTCACCGCCTGCGCGGCCAGCTCTCCCGCCCGTCCGGCGATCCATGCACCGCAGGCAACGGCTCGCGGAGTGACCTCAACATAGCCGAGAAGCCCTGCCAACACGCCCGACAGCACGTCGCCGCTCCCCGCCGTGGCCATTCCGGCGCATCCGCGATCGACAAGATACGTTTCTTGGCCGTTGGTGATCACCGTGGTCGGCCCCTTGAGCAAAAGGATTATTCCGCTCTCGCGAGCAAATTTCTCAGCCACGCCAACGGGATCCCTCAAGATTTCTTCAACGGAAACACCGCTCAGCCGCTCCAGTTCCTTGGGATGAGGCGTTAGCACCACGCCTCCCCGCGCCTCCCGAAGCAAGCTCTGCGGCAGATGCGCCAAGGCATTCAATCCGTCGGCATCGATCACCTTTGCGCAGTCGGCCTGCAGGATCTGAGAAAGAATGGCGCGATAGCCCTCACTTCTTCCCCACCCCATGCCAACGGCAATTGCTCTCTTTCCCTTCAATAGTCGCTCCAGCTCCTCCTCCGAGGGGTTTGCGCATCCATTTTTGTCCTCGGAAAGCGGATAGAGCGTGCTTTCCAAAAGATAAGGCGCCACCGCCGCCGTCAAGCCGCAGGGGACTGCAAGAGTGGCTACTCCGCATCCCGACCGCAGGGCCGCGCAGCTGAGATTTGCCAGCTTCACCGCTCCCGCATATTCCCGACAACCGCCGAGAATGGCCACGTAGCCATAGGTACCTTTATGAGAATTTTGCAGTCTCGTTCCGAGGATCGGCAATAGATCCTCCTTCTCCAAAAGCCATGCTGCGGGAAATCCATCGGCCGAGATCCCGATATCCACGCGCTTCAGCTCGCCAATGCGATCCTTGGCATTTCCGAGGAAATGTCCCGATTTCAGTTCTCCCACGGCAACCGTGAGATCGGAGCAGATGCAGGGCTCGCCCAAGCCGTTGTTGCCGTTCATGCCGCTGTTCACGTCCACCGAGATCACGGGCCTGCCCGAACGGTTCACGGCACGGATCAGCTCGGCCGCTCTCCCCTCGGCATTGGGACGGAAGCCCGTTCCGAAAAGGCAATCCACAATGGCGGAATCCTCTGAGAAATCCTCGTCCTCCCCTGCCTCGCGCACAGAGATCCCTCGAGCCAGACATTCCGCGCGGCAGGCTCTTGCCTCCTCCGACCGCGGCTCTCCCAAGGTCAGCACACGGCAAAGGATCCCTCTCTCCGCAAGAAGGCTCGCCAAAACGTAGCCGTCGCCGCCGTTGTTTCCCGAGCCGCACAAAATGCAAACACCGTTTTGCCAATCCCACGATGCAAGGATCGCTTGTCCCGCGCGGCGCATCAACGCCTCGGCAGAAACGCCCGATGCAATGGTTGCTTCATCCATTTCTCGCATCGTTTTCACGGAAACCACACGCTTCATTCCCATTGCCCCCTCTCCTTTAACTGTTTTATTATACCACAAATTCAAGACCTGCGCAAGCGTTTTCGGCCTTTTCTCTTGCTTTTTCTCCTTACATATGATATAATAACACGGTCCAAGGCTCCATAGAAAAGGAGATTTCACAATGACAGAGCATTTTTCCGCCGCCGACCGTCGCCGCTGGGATGCCCTCTGTGCGATCCGGGCCGACAATCAACGGATCCTGCGGCTCTATAGCGACTATCTCAATCTTCGCCCCCGCTTTCTCACAGCCGAGGAGGTGGATGGCTTGGCCACCGACTGTGGGATCTCCCGCGAGGAAGCCTTTTTCGTGTTCTTTTCTGCCGTTTGCGGCCTGGATCCTGCCGCCTCCCAAGAGGATCGCCGCTTGGAGCAGCTCTACGTGAGAGAGGGCGTTCGTCTGCTGGATCCAACGCCCTACCGCGAGGATCTCTACTATCAAACCGTCCCCTTCTCCGAGAAGCAGATCGGCAGCTGGACGCTCACCACCCGCTCCTATCTTCCCTATGAGCCCTTCGTTTGCGGCCATCCCATCCTGAAGGAGGATCTTCGGGAGATCCCCCGCATCGGCACCTTTGCCGAGGAATATCGTTTTCCGGCCGTGCTGGAAAACGGTGTGGAATGGATGACCGTGACGCCCAACGAGATCGAGACCATGCGCGAGCCCATCGAAGAGGCCTTCGGCCGCGTGGTGACCTTTGGGTTGGGCCTTGGCTATTTTGCCTTCCATGCGGCGCAAAAGCCTAACGTGACGGATGTGACCGTGGTGGAGCGCGATGAAAATCTGATCGCGCTATTCCGCGAAGCGCTTCTGCCGCATTTCCCCAATGCCCACAAGATTTGCATCGTCGCCTCCGATGCCTTTGCCTACGCCGAGTCTGCCCTTGAAAAGGAGCGCTTCGACTACGCCTTCACCGATCTTTGGCACGATCCCTCCGACGGGCTTTCCCTCTATCTTCGCATGAAACGCTTAGAATCGCTTTCCCCTGCCACAAGATTTTCCTACTGGATCGAGCCCACGCTCCTTTCCTACCTGCGCGAGATGCTGTTTCACACGCTGGAGGATTCGGCGCTTTCCTCCTTTGAGGAGGTGCGCGGCGCGCTCCGCGACGAGGCGCTCCGTGCGCTGGCTCCCAAG
>JAZRCQ010000210.1:0-13985 GCA_045659845.1 Eubacteriales bacterium | reverse complement strand
TGCTCTCGCAGGCCGAGCATGATCGCATGGCAAGCGCCGTGCTGGTCACCGACAGCCGCGCCTTCGCCGATCGGGTGAGCGCCGAGCTGGAGCGGCAGATCCCCCTTCTTTCCCGCCGGGAGATCGCCCGCCATTCCATTGATCACAATGGCAAGATCATCGTGGCAGAGAACGACCTGATGCAGGCCATCGAGATCGCAAACGAGATCGCCCCCGAGCATCTGGAGCTTTGCGTGGACAATCCCTTCGATTATCTGGAGCAGATCCGCCATGCGGGTTCCATCTTCATGGGCAAATATTGCCCCGAGGCGCTGGGGGATTATTTCGCAGGCCCCAATCACACCCTGCCCACCAGCGGCACGGCGAAATTCTCCTCGCCTCTGTCGGTGGACGATTTCGTGAAGAAGTCACAGTTCACCTATTTCACCCGCGACGCCCTGCGGGAGGTGGCGGACAAGGTGGCCTATTTTGCAAGCAAGGAGGGGCTGGACGCGCACGCCAAGAGCGCAACGGTCCGCTTTGAGGAGTGAATATGAGTCGATTTTTTACGGGGAGGCTCAAGGAGCTGGTCCCCTACGTTCCCGGGGAGCAGCCCCGCGATATGAAATACGTTAAGCTCAACACCAATGAATCCCCCTTCCCCCCCTCCCCCGGCGTGCTTCGGGCGGTGGCGGAGGAGAGCGGACGCCTGCAGCTGTATTCCGATCCCGATTGCAAGCGGCTCACGGCGGCGCTGGCGAAGCGCTACGGCGTGGGAGAGGATCAGATCCTGCTTTCCAACGGCTCGGATGAGGTGCTGAACTTCGCTTTCCAGGCCTTTGCCGACGAGGAGCATCCCTTGGTGTTTCCCGACCTGACCTACGGCTTCTACCCCGTGTTTGCCGCCCTGAATCGGATCCCCTATCGCGAGATCCCTCTGCGGGAGGATCTCACGGTGGATCCCGAGGACTATATCGGCGTGGGCGCCACGGTGGTGATCGCCAATCCCAATGCCCCCACGGGCCTGCCGCTTCCTCTTTCGGAGGTGGAGCGGATCGTGGCGAGCAACCCCGACAACGTGGTGATCGTGGACGAGGCCTACGTGGATTTCGGTGCAGAGAGCGCCGTGGGGCTGGTGGAGCGCTATCCCAATCTGCTGGTGACCATGACCTTCTCCAAGTCCCGCTCCATGGCGGGAGCGCGGCTGGGCTTCGGCATCGGGCAGAGAGAGCTGATCGCCGATCTGCACACCGTTCGCTATTCCACCAACCCTTATAACGTCAACCGCATGACCGAGGCGGCGGGAGCGGCCGCCATCGAGGAGGACGACTACTATATGGAAAACTGCCGCACCATCGTGAAAAATCGGGAATGGGCGGCGGAGGAGCTGCGTCGGTTGGGCTTTGAGGTCACCGATTCCAAGGCGAATTTTCTGTTTGCCGCATCGGATCGGATCGACGGCGAGGAGCTTTATCGGAAATTGAAGGAAAAGGGTGTGCTGGTGCGCCATTTCGGCAAGGAGCGCATCAAGCGCTATAATCGGATCACCGTGGGCACGGAGGAGCAGATGCAGATCCTTCTGGACAGGGTGAAGGAAATTCTGGAGGAAAAAACATGAGAGAAGCAACCATCAATCGCAAAACGGCGGAGACCGACATCCGTCTTTCGCTGAAGCTGGACGGCACGGGAGACTGCAAGGTGGATTCCGGCTGCGGCTTTCTCGATCATATGCTGGAGCTGTTCGCCCGTCACGGCAGAATGGATCTGACCCTGACCTGCAAGGGCGACACCCGCGTGGACGATCACCACACCGTGGAGGATATCGGCATCGCGCTGGGGCAGGCTCTGCGGGAGGCACTGGGCGATAAGAGAGGCATCTGCCGCTATGGGGAGATCACCCTGCCCATGGATGAGACGCTGATGCTTTGTGCGCTGGATCTTTCGGGCAGAGGCGGTCTGTTTGCCGATCTTTCGATCCCCACGGAGAAGGTTGGCACCTTCGACACCCAGCTTTGCCGCGAGTTCTTCATCGCTTTTGCCATGAACGGCGGCATCACTCTGCATCTCCGCCAGCTGGCGGGGGAAAACTCGCATCACATCATTGAAGCCGCCTTCAAGGCCGTGGCGAGAGCGCTTGCAAAGGCAGTGGCCGTGGATCCCCGCTTTGCGGATGAGATCCCCTCCACGAAGGGACTTCTGGCATGATCGCGATCATCGACTACGGCGTCGGAAATCTGTTTTCCTTGGTGTCCTCCCTGAAAATGATCGGCGCCGATGCGGTGGTCACGGGGGACGAGGCCGTGATCCGCGCGGCCGACCGTCTGATCCTTCCCGGCGTGGGCGCCTTTGCCGATGCCGCCGCCAAGCTGCGGGAGAAGGGCTTGGATCGGGTGATCCGCGAGGAGGCCGCGGGCGGCAAGGAGATCATGGGGATCTGCCTTGGGATGCAGCTTCTCTTTGAGCGGAGCTATGAATACGGCGAGCATGAGGGCCTGGGGCTTCTGCGCGGCTCGGTGGTGCCCATGGAGGGCCGGATCCCGCGGGAGCTGAAGATCCCCCACATCGGGTGGAATGCTCTGCATTTTCATAAAAAGCACCGCCTCATGAAGTATATTCAGGAGGAGGATTGCGTGTATTTCGTTCATTCCTACTATGCCGAGGGATGCGAGGATTCCCTGCTGGCCACGGCGGAATACGGCCGTGAGCTGACGGCTATGGTGGGAAAGGACAACGTGATGGGATGTCAGTTCCATCCCGAAAAAAGCGGAGCGGTGGGGCTGAAGATCCTGCGCGCCTTCTGCGAGGGGGAGGAGAGCAAATGATCATTTTTCCTGCGATCGACCTGTATGGCGGCCGCGCCGTGCGGCTCTATAAGGGCGATTATGAAAATATGACGGTGTATAGCGAGAACCCCATCGAGGTGGCCCGCGATTTCGAGGCCTCGGGCGCCACGCATATCCACATGGTGGATCTGGAGGGAGCAAAGGACGGCACCACGCCCAATCTTTCCATCGTTTCGCAGGTGGCGAGGGAGACCTCGCTCTTCACCGAGATCGGGGGCGGGATCCGCTCCATGGAAACGGTGCGGGCGTATCTGGAGGCAGGCGTGGATCGGGTGATCCTCGGCACGGCTGCTCTCACCAACGAGGCGTTTCTGCGCGAGGCCGTGGCGGCCTACGGAAAGCAGATCGCCGTTGGTGCCGACGTGCGCGACGGCTATATTGCCATCAAGGGCTGGCTGGAGACCTCCGCCGTTGGGCTGGAGGAATTCCTTTCCAAAATGCAGAGCATCGGCGTTTCCACCGTGATCTGCACCGACATTTCCAGAGACGGTGCCATGAGAGGCACGAATCTGGAGCTTTATCGGAGCCTGTCCGAGAAATTCGGCATGGATCTGGTGGCCTCGGGCGGCGTTTCCACGCTGGAGGACGTGCGTGAGCTGCGGAGGATGGAGCTTTACGGCGCCACCACCGGCAAGGCCTACTACACCGGAGCGATCTCGCTTCGGGAGGCGATCGAGGTGGCAAAATGATCACGAAAAGAATCATTCCCTGCCTGGACGTGAAAAACGGTCGGGTGGTAAAAGGCGTTAATTTCAAGGGACTCAGCGACGTCTCCTCCCCCGTGGAGCTGGCGAGGTACTATTCCGATTGCGGCGCCGACGAGCTGGTGTTCTACGATATCACCGCCTCCTATGAGGAACGGGCGCTGTTCACCGACATTCTCCGCGAGGTGGCAAGCAAGATCTTCATTCCCCTCACGGTGGGGGGCGGCATCAATTCGCTGGAGGATTTCGACCGCGTGCTGAAATGCGGAGCCGACAAGGTGAGCGTGAATTCGGGCGCGATCCGTCGGCCGGAGCTGGTGCTGGAGGCTGCCCGTCGCTACGGCGACCAATGCGTGGTGCTTTCTGCCGATATCAAGCGCGTGGACGGCGTGTTCCGCGTGTTCTCCAAGGGCGGCAGAGAAAACACGGGCATGGAGGCCATTTCCTGGATCCGCCGATGTGTGGAGATGGGAGCAGGCGAGGTGGTGGTGAACTCCATCGACACCGACGGCGTGAAAAAGGGCTTTGATATCGAGCTTTTGGAGCGCGTGTGCGAGGCGGTGAAGGTTCCCGTGATCGCCTCGGGCGGCGCGGGCAGAATGCAGGATTTCACCGATCTGTTCCAAGCGATTCCCGATATCGATGCGGGGCTGGCGGCGTCGGTGTTCCATTTCGGGGAGATCGCCATTCCCGATCTGAAAAAAGAATTAAGAAGAAACGGCATCACCGTTCGGCTTTGACGGTGGGAAACGAGGATAGCATGATCAATCTGGACGAACTGAAATTTGACGAAAAGGGGCTGATCCCCGCCGTGGTGGTGGATTCCATCACCAAAAAGGTGCTCACGGTGGCCTATATGAACCGCGAGAGCCTGCAGATCACGCTGGAAAAGGGCAAGACCTGCTTCTGGAGCCGCAGCCGTCAGGAGCTTTGGCTAAAAGGCGAGACCAGCGGAAACTATCAGCACGTGGTGTCCGTCCCCGCCGATTGCGATAAGGATGCGCTGGTGGTGGTGGTGGAGAAGGACGGCCCTGCCTGCCACACGGGCAGCGATTCCTGCTTTTTCAACCCCGTTTATCAGAGCGAGGAGCTGCATGAATTCAGCCTGCAGGGGCTCTACGAGCTGCTGGAGAGCCGCAAGCGTGAGAAGCCCGAGGGCTCCTACACCACCTATCTCTTCGAAAAGGGCTTGGATAAGATCCTGAAGAAGGTGGGCGAGGAATGCACCGAGGTGATCATTGCGGGCAAGGCGGAGGACAAGCGGGAAACTGTTTATGAGCTGGCAGATCTTGCCTACCATGCCATGGTGCTGATGGTGCAGATGGGCATTTCCGTGGAGGACGTTCACCGCGAGCTGGCCTCTCGCCACATCATCGACCACAAGGTGAAGCAGGAGAAGATGACCTCCTGATCGAAAAAAGCAGAGCATTTGTCGCAAGACAAATGCTCTGCTTTGGCTTTTGCCAGCCCGACGGCGAAGCAAAAAAGGACGAAAAAAGAAGGAACGTGCCGCCCTCGGGGAGATTGGCCCGAAAAACGGCACGTTTTCGCTTGCGCGGGGAGGGCGCATCTGTTATACTTTATTTATCGGCGGAGCGACGCTTGCGGCGGGGGATCTCCACCACCATGTCGTTGCTTTCGGGACGAGGCTTGATGCCGTAGAAATCCAGAACGGGGATCAGGATCAGCGCCGTGAGACCGGCGTTGAAGCCGCCGTTATAAAGCACGAAGCCGCCGTGCATCTCTGCGGTGGAGGTGCAGATGATGGCGCTCACAAGGCCGGCGATCACGCCGTAGCGCATGCCGAAGGAGCCGGAGATGGGGCAAAGCCCCGTGGCGAAGGCAAGGCCGTTGATATAGGCTTGGGTGGAAAGCACCCAAGGGATCTCGGCGCCGCAGGCAAAGCAAACCGAGCAGACCAGCGCAAAGAGCAGGGTGTAGCCCAGCGCCACGGGAGCAACGTTGCGGGGATGCTGACCGTCGGCGGCGAAGGTGAGGGCGGCGAAGATCACGCCAACCGTGGGCCCCGTGAAGCCCGCCCCCTCGGGGAGGAAGGGAAGCAGCGCGGGGAGATAGAACACGGCGTTGAGATAGAGCAGGATGCAGAAGCCGTAGATGCCGAAGTTGATGAAGCAAAGGGGCATGCCGAACTGATCGGCAAAATCGATGCCGTAGCCCGAGCGGGAAAGGAGATGCCCATAGTTTCGCAGGCTGAAGCCGTTGAGGCAGAAGCCCAGCAGGAGAGAGAGCAGGAAGATGGCGGCAAAGAAGCCGTTGACAAAGAGAACGTGGGGAAGCGAGAAGGGGGAGTAGGCGTCGCCCTCCGGCAGGAAGGCGTGGGGCTCCAGACCAAAGGTCTTGTAGAGGAAGCAGTAAACGAAGATGCCGAGGATACCGATGGCGAGACCGGCGCGGTAGAGATTATAGCCGCGGTGCATGGCCGTGGTGCCGGGGAGCAATGCGGGAACGAGAAATCCCGCCGTCAAACCGAATATCAGCGAGATCGCGATGCCGGGAATGCTCACCTCCCCGATGGTCCAGCAGCGTCCGGGAGGATAGAAAAAGAGAAAATCGCTGATGAAGGGGGCCAGCGCGGTGGAAAACATGGCCACATGCAGATTTTCCCGCAGAGGGCGGCGGGTGATCACGCAATAGAGGATCACGCCGATGAAGGGCGGCCACATATTCACGAGATTGAGCCCATAGAAGCAATGGGCGATCACGAGGATGTAGGCGGCGAAGGTGGTGGCGTTTGCCTGCGTGCGGCAAAGAATGAGAAAAAGATTGCAGGCAAGTCCGCAGAGAGCGGCATTGAGCAGAGCGGCCGTGAGTCCTCCGAGGGCAAAATAATCGGTCACCAGCTTGCCGGGGCCCGTGAACAGCTCCAAAAGCCCTCGCTGCAGCTCCTCCTTGGAGGTGCCGAGGAAGTGCATGGAGAGAGGCACCGCTGCAAAGAGCGCGGCGGTGAGAAACAGAGTGAAGAGCGTGAATCCCACGCTGTTGATGGCGGCGCGGCGCTCGGTGAAGGGGATGCGGTTTGTCTTTCGGCCCATAAGGTCCTCCCGTGCAGAACAGATTCTGTTATATTATACCACGGGATCGAAAAAAAATCAATAGGGTCGGCAAGGATCGGAAAAAGTCGGATTTTCACTTGACATTCCAAAAGTCCAAGTGTATAATAAAAATGTGTATATCCGAAACAGAACGGAAGGAACGCGGAGGGAAAGAGCATGTCAACCAAGGGAACGGCAAGGGATCGCACGCGGAGCATGGATCAGCGGCGGCAGGACAGAAAAAGGCAGGAGCAGCGCCGCGAGGTGCAGGAGCAGAAGAACCGAATGATCTCCGAATGGACGGAGCGTGAGATGCCTGCCGAGGAGAAGGAATTCAAAACCATTCTTGCCGTGGCGCCCGATGATCCCGCCGCGCCCGAGAGAGCGCCCGCGGAGGAGATTTCCGCGGCGCCTGCGGAAGAGCTGCCTGACGATGGCTCCGTGATCCGCTTTGCGGGCGGTGCCGCGCTTCGTCTTTCCAATCAGACGGAAAATCGCGTGGACGTGGCGGAGGTGCGGCTCTACGATCCGGCCGCCGATGCGCTCATCGGTGCCGCCCGTCGGGTGCGCGCGCAGGAGCTTTTCGGTAAGCTGGATCTGGAGCGTCTGATCAATCGCTATCCCTTCGTGCCCTTTGACTATCAGAAAAAGGGCGTTCTGGAAATGCTCAACCGCTTTGAGGTGAAGGGTGTGTTCGGCGATCAGGTGGGCTTGGGAAAGACCGTGGAGGCGCTGATGACGGCCGATGCCATGTTTTTCTACGGCGTCATCCGAAATGCTCTGTTCGTTGTGCCGGAGAAGCTGGTGGACGGCTGGAGGGCTGAGATCGACCATAAGTTCCCGGAGCTTTTCGATCTGAGAAATCCGGAGACGCTGGAGGCTTATCGGAGCGGTAGGATCACCGCCGAGGAGGCCTTGGCCGAAACGGTGAAGCAGATGGAAGCCGACAATCGGATCAAGCGGAGTCGGAAGCGCTCACAGCACCGTATTTATATGATCACCGACGAAATGATCTCCCATCGGGTGGATTTCATCGGCGCGGCACGCCGCGCCGCCGATCGCGCACGCCGCCTGCAGGAACCGCTCAGCGGTTCGGAGGAGGAGGCGCTTCGCCGCCTGGAGGAGGATCTGGCGCGCCAATGCAAAAATCCGGAGGGCTTCGATTTCGATCCTGCCGGCATCCTGCGGCGCTATCGGAATGAGCGCCCGGGCGAGAAGAAAACGGCTGAGGTCGATCGGGTGATGGCTCTGCTGGAGCAGGCGCAAACGAACTGCCTTTCCTTCTATGAGGGCAGGGGTCTGGGGCGCATGAGCCGCCGCGCCGTGGTGGAGCGGGAGCTTCGCGAGCTACTGGACGAATGGGAGCTTCGCCGCGCGGAAACGCTGGCGGCCGTTGCCTCGGCCGGCTCCGTTGGCCGCCTGTTCGACAAGGGGCGAGACCGTTTGGTGGATCTGCTGGTGGTAGACGAGGTGCATTCCTTCTACGAGGAGGAGAACGGCGACGACGAGGTGGCTCGCGGCCGCCGCGCCAACGCCGTGAATCTGCTGGCCGATCTGGAGAAGCGCTTCTGTATTCTCATGAGCGCAACCCCCGTTCGCACCCGCTTGGAGGACGTGTTCGATCTGGTCTACATTGCCGATCCCGCGCGCTTCGGAAAGCCCCGCGCGCTGGGAGAACGATATTTTTATGAAACGATCTGCGGCCTGCGCATGGAGAATGCCAGCAACTATCCCCATAAGCTCAGCTACATGATGGAAACCGAGGATCGGAGAAGAAACTTCTTTGGTCTGATCAACAATTTCTTCACCCGCCGCCGCATCGACGACGTGAGCGAGGATATGAAGGGAGTGGCCGATCTCAGCTTTGCCGAGATGAAGAAGGCGCAGCAGGCGGTGATCCGCGACTATAGCGAGGCCATTTGCGAAAAGACCGTTCTGCTGCTTCGGCAGAGCGGCGTGTCTGCAGAAACGGGAAAGCGCCGGGCGCGGCAGGCCATGGAGGCCTTTCTGCGATCCCAAGGCTCTGCCACCGAGCTGGATCGGGAAAACGAGGCCCTGCTTCGCGTGGCCATGAACACCGTGCTGATCGAGGAGCTGGAGCGGCCTGCCGCCGCGCATGATGCCGCCTCTCTGAAACGGCGTCGGGAGCTGCACGGCATCGTGGATTGGCGCAGAGGCGGAAAGCGGGGGCTCCTGCTGGCTCCGCCGCGCGAGGAATCCACAGTGGCCGACCGTGCCGTTTCCGCCTTCGAACAGGTGTATCGCATTGCGCGGGAGCTTTATGAAAATCGCGGCAGTAAGGCGGCGATGGAGGCCGTGCTGGGCGTGGCTCTGATCACGAATGAGGTGGCCGATGCCGAGGGCACCGAGCGCTATTCCAAGGCCTGCGAGCTTTGCGAGCAGGTTTGGCAGGTGTTGGCAAACGACACCGCGCTCTATTACGTGGATCGCTTGGAGGAGGCCGAGCGCGACGGCGTGGCAGGCCGCCTCTCGGATAGCTATTGCGGCATCATGCGGCAGTATGCTTCCGAGGAGTTCCCCTATCCCGCAGAGCGGGAGGTGGAGCTGCGGCCCGAGGCCGTTCTGCGCACCGTGGGGCTGGAAGAATACAATCGCTTGGCGCTGGTGGACTCCTCCTATCAGGCGGGCGTGAATTTCCAGCAGTATCGAACTCTCGTGTTTGCGCAGATGGATATGGAGGGGCGGCAGCTTCTGGAGCCCGTGGACGTGGAGCAATGGATCGGAAGGATCCATCGCACGGGGCAGGTGAAGGATTGCTTTGTGATCACGCTGCCTGCGGCCGAGCTGATGCAGGCAAACGGCGTGCGCAGAGAGGTGGATGCAGGCTTTTTGATGTGGTATTATCGGGTGCTTTCCGATCGGCAGGGGCTGGATCTCTATGGGGACAGCACCCCCGACGTAGCCTTCCTCCAGCCCATCGTGGTGGATTATCTCCGCGAGCTGCTGGAGCAGGACGAGGGCATCTCCCGAAGCACCGGACTTCGTGCGGCCAAGCAGCGGATGCAGGAGATGGGGCGCGGAGATTCCGTGCGGAAATACGGCTTTGCCTCGCTGATGGAGCTGGTGTATCTCAGTGCGAAAAACGGCGGCAACAGCGAGGATGAATTGATGAAAACGGTCTGCGGTCGGATCCGTGAGCTTTGCGCCATTGAGGGCTTCGGAAAGAGAACGGCTGTGAAGGGCTCGGGAGAGGAGGAAGCGTGATGCCGAGAAGCAACAGAAGAACCATGAGGCCGAGCCGCGTGGAGCGGTGGCAGGACACCGATCTTTCGGCCTGCTCGCAGGAATATCGCGTGGCCTTCGGAGCGCTTTTGCTGGTGGCGAGAAATCAAGAGGCCTATAGTGCCGAGGAATGTCAGATCGCCGAGCTGACCTGTGCGCTGGCCGCCTTCTCGGCCACTGCCGAGCCCGGGAACGCTCCCATTCGGGAGCTTTCGCAGGAGGGCAACGTGTTCAGCACCACCTTTGGAGAGCGGGAAGGCGGCAGGAGCTATCGCTTCTATTTCGGCGAGACCGCCGAGGCGGACGCCGAGCGGGCTCTGCGCGCCTCCGAATACGTTTCTGATCTGCTCACCGTGGTGGGAAGAGGCTATAGCTGCTTCGTGGTGCCAACCGAGGTGTCCGCGCCCGATCCGAGCGTCCTGCTCAACCGTTTGGGGCTTCGCGACAGATTCGCGGCGCGTCTGGCTGAGGAGCGGGACAGCGAGGAGGATCACTACGGACGCTACTATGAGATCGACGTGGTGGTGTCGGTGTCGGCGGGAAAGCACTATAAGCGATTTCATGAGGTGTTGTCGGTCACCAAGACCGATCGGGAGATCGAGTACGGTTATAAGAAAAACGAAGGGCCAACGGTGGGCTCGGAGGCCGAAAAGGCCCGTTTGCAGGGCAACGGCGAGCGGCTCAGCGCCATTCTCGGGCGCGGAAGCGAGGATGCCAAGGAGATTCTGGATATTCTCGACGGCAAAAATGAGAGCTACGGCAGCTTCAATGATCAAAGGCGGAAAATGCTGCAGGCGTTGGCCGATTCCAAGGATTCCGAGCTGGGGCGTTTTTTGCAGGAGCTGGAGTCGGATGCCGTGGGGCAGGTGGATATTTCGCCGGTCTCTCTGTTTGTGGGAGCGGTGCGGGAAAAGACCTTCCTTTATGAGCTGACCGAAAAAAGAACGGTTGCCTCGGAGGCGGGCGATCCCGTTCGCTCGGCGATTCTGGCGGTCACGTGGAATCGCTCTGCCGAGGAGTTTCACCGCGCCAATCTCTATATTGCCGTGAATGCCGACGGAAGCTTTGCGGGGCTCACCCATGCCCGCAGCTTCACGGATGCGGTTGGAGGTGTTCATGAGCGGGAGCTGTTTGGCAGAAACGATGGCCTCATTATGGTGAATCGCCTGCAGGGCTCTGCCGTGAAGCAGGAGCTTACGCTCCGCATTCCCGAGGGCGCACCCACCCCCTATAAGGGCGTAACCAAAAGCGCTGTGGCGTTGAGCGACGTATCGCCGAGCATTTCCGGCGTGGCAAGAGGCGATCTGTTCCTGCCCGAGGACACCGAGCAGGTTGGCGGCGGCGTGTATCTGAAGCGCGACGTTGGCGATTGCGAGGTGTCGGGAGGCCGCGTTTGGCGCGGCGATCTGCAGGGGATCCTTCTCACCCGTGAGGGCAGGGATCTTGCAAAGGCGTTGGTGGATCGGAATCGGCTCGGCCGCCTCAGCTCGGGCTATTGCTCCCATTGCAGAGAGGGCTACTATGCTCCCTCCGCCAAGGAGCTGGAGAAATATCGGGATCGGTTTGCGCTTCTGAGCGGAGGCTACTATTGCGACCGATGCCGAAAGGATGCGGTCACCGAGAGCGGCCCGGCGCACGCCCGTGTCTACACCAAGCTCGTTCGGGATCTTCGCCAGTCGGCTCACAACGTTGAGGGCGCGGATTTTGTCAAAACCGATGCAAACGGAACGCCGCTTCCGCTGGAGCGCGGCGGAAACGTGTTCATCTGCTGTCATTGCAATCGTCCGATCCTGCATCGAAATGCGGGAGATGCCGCCCATTGCAGCATCTGTGAAGCGCTCCTTTGCCGACTCTGTGCCGAAAATGAGAATGAAAAGGCGCGCGAGACGGTGTTTGGAAACAAAAATACAAGAATTGGGCGCGTCTGCCGCGCCTGCAAGGTGGAGCTGCGCCCCGGAGAGAGCATGCGGATCGGCAAATATTGGCTGATGCGCGTGCGGGAAAAGGGAGAATACAGCTTCAACAGCCGCCTTGTGGGAGCGGAGGCGGACCGCATCGATTGCGTGTTTCATTGCGCGGTTTGCAGCGTTCCGATCTACTACAATGCCGCCGCGGAGAAGGACTATAAGCGCTGCGGCTGCTGCGGCAGGCTGATCGGAGACAAATGCTATCGGGAAAAGCTGGAAACGCATCCCGTGCTGGGCGTGAAGCTCTGCCCCGATTGCGCGAAAAGCACAAAGGATCCTGCCCATGCCAGAGGGCTGGAGCTGCTGGCCGAGCAGAAAAGAAGGGCTGAGAATGAGCGGATCCTGCTGGAATCGGCAAACAACGCTCTGCGCGACGGCTGGAGATCCACGGTGATCAAGGGCATTGAGCGCTATCTGCCCCATCTCTCCCCGCGCGACCGTCGGTTCGTGAAGGCAATTCTGAAGAAGGGCGACGGCAAGCAGGAGATCCTCGTGGACGTGCATGACGCCGTGAGCGTTGGAAAACGGAAATATGCGGTGCGCTTCGATCTCAGCGTGCATCTCCCCAACGGAAAGGCGCGCTACTACAGCTTCTACGATTGCTCGGGCAAGATCACCTTGGAGGGAATTCGCGATGGAGGAAAATAAGATCAAATACACGGCGGATGCGCCCGTTGGGAGCGTCACGCCCGACGAGCATCTGCAAGCGCAGATCAAGGCGTTGGAGAAAAGAAAGGAAGCCTACGCCAAGGAGCTGAATCGAAAGCGGGAGACTCTGCTGCAGGAGAGAAAGGAGGCCGCCCGCCGTCATGCGCCCCTTCGCGCGGCCGATCGGCTCCTCACCGCCGCCACGGTCCTGTTTTCGGGCTACAGTCTGTTGCTCGGCGGCTTTTGGGATCCCGACGGCGGCATGGTGGCGCGCATTTTGCTCTGCCTTTTGGCGGGAGCCTTGGCGGGCGCGGGCTTGATCCGCCTGATCGGAGGCTATTCCGTCACGGCCGTTCGCTGGCTTCGTCGGTTTCTTCTGGCGGTGTCCATGGCGGTGACGATGATCAACGTTGATACGGATCTCGGCGCGGGACGGGCGGTAGTCTTCTATCTGCCCTTCGCGATCCTTTTCGCAGTGTCCTTTTTCTTTGAAACGATGCTGGTCTCCTTCCATCGGGGAAGAGTGACCGATCGGGGAGACGGACGGGGCACGTCCCGCGTTGCCATTTTTGCCTGCGCCGTTGTTTTGGCGCTGGGCGCAGGACAGGCGGCCGTGGTTGGCTTGGCAGAGCGCAACCTGCCGTTTCTTCACAATGCAAAATCCACCCTGCGGGGAGGCCGCTACGGCTACGTAACGCTGGACGGCGAGGAGGCCGTGGAGCTGAAGCGGCTCTATCGCACGCTCTACGACGTCAAGCCCGTGCTGGGGGCCGTTGGAGGAGAGCTGGAGCTTTCCGCCTCCGAGTTGGCCGGAGGCTTCCGCTTTTCTCCCGTTCGCTCGGTTGGTGAGGGCGCGATGCAGGGGATCCACACCTATTCCTCGCTTCGGCTTTCCAAATGGGTGGTGCGGATCGAGCGCGGCGCTCTGGCGGAAAGCGGCTTTAATCGCGTGATCTCGGAGGGCTATCGCTTGCACGTGGCCGACGGCTTTGCCGATTCGTCGGTGGCGGAGCTGATTCTGGAGAACGGCGGCGTGGTTGAGCTTTCCTTTGGATCAGCTCCGAGAGCGGGCTTGATCATTCGCGTTCCCGAGGCGCTGCTGGAGGCCTACAGGACTGCCTATCCTGCATACGCCGCATGGTTTGAAAAGATCTGATAAGGAGAAAAAGCATGGAGATTTTAGGATATCTGCTGGCCTTTGCGGGCAGTAAATTTGCCGCGCCGATGATGAAGAAGCTCACGGCCGGCGCAGGCGAATCGGTTGGTCGGATCATCGACGACGCTCTCGATTCCATGGCGGGCGGAAGCATCGAGGAGATTCTGGAGAGCGTGGTGGAAAAGGTGTTCGGCGGATGCGGCCCTTATTTCAAGCGCCGGAGGAAGGATCAGAAGTTCCTCGCCCGTCTCGTCGGTCTTTTGCAAACGCTCTCCGAGGAGGAGCTTCGGGAGCTGAACGAATTTCTCGGCGCTCATCTGAGAAGCGAGCAGACCAAGAAGAAGGCTCCGCGCTTCGCCGAATGTTTGCAGGCGCTGGAGGGCGGAGAACGG
>JAZRCQ010000209.1:0-4801 GCA_045659845.1 Eubacteriales bacterium | reverse complement strand
CGCCTGCAGGGAATGCCGCTGGAGGTGATCCCCATGAATCTCTGCACGGGGCTGGACGGCGCCAAGGGCGAGGACTTCGGCTTCGTTCTCTTCCGCTATCCTCATGGTATCACCACCGTTAAAACCTCCGCCGTGGAGGTTGGCGGCTATATGCGCCGCCAGCTGGTGGTGTGCGGCACCAAGGGAACGGTGGAGCTCAAGCCGCTGGAATACAGCACGGATAAATCGCTTTATCCCGAATGGGATCTGCCGCGCCTCACCGACGTGAGCGAGCTTTATCTGGAGGAGACCGCCGCCAACGGCTGGAACACCCCCTTCCGCTCCCACACGTCCCCCGTTTACGATCGCTATGCCGATATGCTCCTGAGCTTTGCGGCCATGGTGAGAGGCGAAAAGAAAAATCCCCTTTCCTATGACTATGAGATCGCTCTGCATCGGATCCTTTTGGAGAGCTGCGGCGTGAAGGTGGACGAGGAAGCATGAAAAAAAGAGCCGTGATCTTCGATATGGACGGCACGCTCTTCGACACCGAGCCCCTCTCCTTCCTCTCTTGGAAGAGGCTGGTGGAGCTGGGACGAGTGGATGCCTCCGTTCTGGAAATGTTTCCGGCCATGATCGGCAAGAACCGCGCCACCATCAACAAAATGCTCACCGATGCCTACGGCGAGGATTTTCCGCTGGAGGAAACGGCTCGCCTGCGCAGTGTGCTGACAAAGGAGGAGCTGGATCGAAACGGCGTGCCCATGAAGCACTTCGCCGCGCAGATCCTCGCCGCTCTGCAGGAAAGAGGCTACAAGCTGGCTCTGGCTACCTCCACCTCGGCCGCCTCGGTTGAGGACTATATGCAGAGAACTCGCTTCGATGCCTATCTCCATGCCATCGTCACGGGAGACCGCGTGAAAAACAGTAAGCCCGCCCCCGATATTTTTCTCCTGGCCGCCGAGCGGCTGGGCGTGAAGCCGGAGGAATGCTTCGTGCTTGAGGACTCCCACAACGGCGTTCGCGCAGGCCATGCGGCAGGCATGACGGTGATCATGGTGCCCGATCTGCAGGAGGTCACCGAGGAGATGCGCCGCCTTTCCGCCCATATCTGCAAAACCTTGGAGGACGCGCTCCATTGGATCGACGAGACGAATAGATAAAGATTGAGGGGAACTTTTTGAAAAAAGTTCCCCTCGAATAAATCCCCATTCCTTATTACTCAGAAAGCCAGATCGTTGGCCACGCGGTAGAGCGTTGCGATCTCGTCGCGGCGCTTCTGCGCCATTTCCTCCATGGCGTGCACCTCGGCGGCGGAGAACTTGTCCAGATCGCCGGGCTTGAGCTTGTTTTTATACATTCTGTCGGCAATGAGCGCCCATGCGATATCCACGGGAACCACCTTGCCGTCCAGCAGACACATCACCAGATTGCTCTTTCCCTCGGTGAGCAGCTCCACGGCCTTCACAGCCATCTCGCAGGCGGTGGTGCGATCCTTCATGGTGGGCTTGCCGCCTCTCACCACGTGGGCAAGGCGGGCAAATTTGGTCTCGATCCCGGTCTGCTCCTCGATACGCTTTGCAAGCGTTTCGGCATAGGGGGTGCCGTCGGGATTTCTCATGCCCTCGGAAACCACCACGATCATGCCTCTCTTGCCGTCCTCGCGGAGCTGATTGATGCGAGCGATCGCACCGGCCTCGTCGAAGGGAACCTCAGGAACTGCCACGGCGGCCGCACCCGAAGCAATGGCGGCATAAAGCGCGATCTGACCGCAGTCACGTCCCATCACCTCCACCACGTTCAGGCGAGCATGGGGTTCGCAGGTGTCGCGCAGACGGACGATCATCTCCAGCACGGTGTTCACGGAGGTGTCCAGACCGATGGTGTAGTCGGTGGCGGTGATATCGTTATCAATGGTGCCGGGCAGGCCAACGGAAGGAATTCCGTGCACGGTCATATCCGTGGCACCGCGGAAGGTTCCGTCGCCGCCGATGCAGATCAGCGCGTCGATGCCCTCCTTGCGGCAAACCTCTGCCGCCAGCTTCACGCTTGCCTCCTCCTTGAATTCGGGGCAGCGGGAGGAATAGAGCAGAGTTCCGCCCATGCCGATCGCGTTGCTGATCGACTCGTTTGTGAATTTCACGAATTCACCCTTCATCAGGCCGGCATAGCCTCCAACCACGCCAACCACGTCGATTCCCATTGCCTTGGCCTTGCTCACCACTGCCTTCACGCAGGCATTCATGCCGGGAGCATCGCCGCCCGACGTGAGCACGCCGATCTTCTTAAATGTTGCCATATTGCATACCCTTCCTGTCTTGATTTATTCGATCACCAATATTGTAACCGTTCCTTCGACAAAAATCAAGCCCTTTCGGAAATTTTTGTCATTTTTTTAACCATACTTTGAAGAAAAACGGGCAATGGGGAAATTCCGCATCGCCCGTTTCCTTTTTTTCTTATAATTCCTCGGGAAGCTCGGATTCATCCACAATGAAATCCTTGATCAGATGATAGATCTCGGTCTCAGATTCACAATAGACTTTATCCCACTCCATGGTGTACATGGCACCCAGCAGCGACTTGCCGCTCACGGCGAAGTTATCGCCGTCGCTGAGCATGATCCTTCCCTTATACGCCGTGGCGATTCCCACAAAGCGATTGATATCGGTCAGCTTATCCAGTCGAATTCTGTACTTCATTTTTGATTCATCCTTTCTTTCTTTTTTTGTTTCCTTTCAATCTCCTCAAAAGGGGAGACAGCACTCTCGGTGCTCTCCAAACGATCACCCGCATCTCCTCGCCTCCTTCTCTATTGACAGGATATGCAAGGTCGGGCCCTCCCGTTCAGGCTCCCGTGAGGGGAAATCCGTTTTTCTTCAGCTTTTTGATCGCCGCGCGCAGAACGGTCTTATCGTTCTCGTGGGTGAGGACCGATTCGGCCTGCTCCAGCGGGATCCATTCCACTTGGGCGATCTCCCCCTCGCGGGGCTTGATCTCCCTCTGCAGGGTCTCGGTGAGGAAATAAACGACCTCCTTCCGAACCCCGGGCATGGGACTATAGCGCACCGTTTGCCGAAAATCCGTTAGAATGCGGATCTGCACTGCGGTCTCCTCAAAGACCTCGCGGATGGCGGTCATATATTCGGTTTCTCCCCGCTCCATATGCCCCTTGGGGAAGGAGCGGTGGCCGCCGTTTTTGTGGCGGATCATGAGAATGAAGGCCTCGCCGCTCTCCTCTCTCCGCACAACCAGCGCTCCGCAGGATTTTTCGTGATGCATATTTTACGCTTCCTTTCCGTCCCTCAGCTGCGTTAGTCGGGCTGGATCTGCTCCATGATATAAGCCTCCAGCACGTCTCCAACCTTGATGTCGTTGAACTTCTCCAGACCAACGCCGCATTCGTAGCCGCTGGCCACCTCTTTGACGTCGTCCTTAAATCTCTTCAGCGAGGAGATGCTGTCCTCAAAGATCACCACACTGTCGCGCAGCACGCGGATCTTGGACTGACGGGTGATCTTGCCATCCTGCACGTAGCTTCCCGCGATGGTTCCAACGCCGGGCACGTGAATGGTCTGGCGAACCTCGGCATGGCCCAGCAGGTTCTCACGGAACTTGGGAGCCAGCATGCCCTTCATGGCCGCCTGGATCTCCTCGATGCATTCGTAGATCACGCGGTAGGTGCGGATGTCCACGTTCTGTCTCTCCGCCATATCTCTTGCCGACTTATCGGGACGCACATTGAAGCCAACGATGATGGCATTGGATGCCGCCGCAAAGGTGACGTCGCCCTCGGTGATTCCGCCTGCCGCCGCATGGATGATGCGAACCTTCACCTCTTCGTTGGAGAGCTTCTCCAGCGACTGCTTCACAGCCTCTGCCGAGCCGCCAACGTCGGCCTTCACGATCACGTTCAGATCCTTCACGCCGTCCGAGATCTGTGCAAACAGATCGTTGAGGTTGGCTCTGGCGTTTGCCTTGAACACTTCTTCCTTGGCGGCCGCTCTTCTCTGATCGGCCAGCGTTCTTGCCATTCTTTCATCCTCAACGGCCTGGAAATCGTCGCCCGAGGAGGGAACCTCTGCCAAGCCCGTGATCTCCACGGGAACGGAGGGAGGAGCCTCCTTGAGAAGCTTGCCGTTGTGGTCCATCATGGAGCGCACGCGGCCAACGGCCGTGCCCGCAATGATGATATCTCCGTTGCGAAGCGTACCGTTCTGCACCAGCACGGTGGCAACGGGGCCTCTTCCGCGAGCCAGCTTCGCCGCGATGACGATACCCTTCGCGCGGCGGTTGGGATTTGCCTTCAATTCCTTCATGTCCGCAATGAGAAGCACGTTCTCAAGCAGATCGTCGATGCCCTCCTTCTTCAGAGCCGAAAGGGGAACGCAGATCACGGCGCCGCCCCACTCCTCGGGCACCAGATCGTATTTCGTCAACTCCTGCTTCACGGCGTCGGGATTTGCCGAGGGCTTATCCATCTTGTTGATGGCAACCACGATCTCAATTCCTGCCGCCTTGGCATGGTTGATAGCCTCAATGGTCTGCGGCATGATACCGTCGTCGGCCGCCACCACCAGAATGGCGATGTCGGTGGCCATTGCGCCTCTTGCTCTCATCGCCGTGAAGGCCTCGTGTCCGGGCGTGTCGAGGGAGGTCATGTCTCTGCCGTTCACCTTCACGCGGTAAGCACGGATGTGCTGGGTGATGCCGCCTGCCTCGCCTGCCGTGACGTTGGATTGGCGGATGGCGTCCAGAATGGAGGTCTTACCGTGGTCAACGTGGCCCATCACGCAGATAACGGGAGCTCTGGTCTCCAGCT
>JAZRCQ010000208.1:0-2300 GCA_045659845.1 Eubacteriales bacterium | reverse complement strand
GGGTTGGATTCCACGCTGGCACTGATGGTGATGGCTCGCGCGATCGATCTGTTGGATCGTCCGAGAACCGATATCATCGCGGTGACGATGCCCTGCTTCGGCACCACCAAGCGCACCAAAAGCAATGCCGAGATCCTCTGCCGCGAGCTTGGCGTGGATTTCCGCTGCATCGACATCAAGAAGGCGGTAGATCAGCATTTCAGCGACATCGGGCACGATCCCGGCGTTCGCGACGTCACCTATGAAAACTGTCAGGCGCGTGAGCGCACACAGGTTTTGATGGATGTGGCCAACGATTGCGGCGGCATGGTGATCGGAACGGGAGACCTCTCCGAGCTTGTGCTGGGCTGGGCCACCTACAACGGCGATCATATGTCGATGTACGGTGTCAACGGCGGCATTCCCAAGACCATGATCCGCTATATCGTGGCATACTATGCCGATCGCGCCGAGGCCGAAGGCGAATCCGCACTGGCCCGCGCGCTCCGCGACGTGCTGGACACTCCCGTTTCTCCCGAGCTTCTCCCTGCCGATGAAAAGGGCGAGATCGCGCAGAAAACCGAGGATCTTGTTGGCCCCTACGAGCTTCACGACTTCTATCTTTTCTATCTTATCCGCTATGGCTTCGGCCCGAAAAAGCTCTACCGTATGGCAAAATACGCCCTCGGAGACCGCTATTCCGAGGAGGAGCTGAAGCATTGGCTGAAAACGCTTCTGCGCAGATTCTTCTCTCAGCAGTTCAAGCGCTCCTGCCTCCCCGATGGGCCCGCCATCGGCTCGGTGAGTCTTTCTCCCCGTGGCTTCTGGGCCATGCCCTCCGATGCATCCTCTGCCCTTTGGCTGGCCGAGGCGGAGGAGCTGTAAGCCCGCTATTATCATCAATCGCCCTCGTCCTTCCCTCATGCAAGGGAAATGACGAGGGCTTTTTGGATTCCATTTTTTGCTTGAATAAACCGTCCTTCTCCTCGGCAATACTTTCCTTGAAAACGAAAAAACGGAGACACGGTATGCAATATAACAAAGTGGAGATCTGCGGCATAAACACCGCTCAGCTGAAAACTCTGACCGACGAGGAGAAGCGAAGCCTTTTGCAGAAGGCGCAAGGGGGCGACAAGGAAGCGCGGCAGGAATTGATCTACGGAAATCTTCGATTGGTGCTTTCCATCATCCAGCGCTTCTCCGGCCGCAAGGAAAATATGGACGATCTGTTTCAGGTTGGCTGCATCGGTCTGGTGAAGGCCGTGGATCACTTCAATCTGGAGCTGGACGTGAAATTCTCCACCTACGCCGTTCCCATGATCATCGGGGAGATCCGCCGCTATCTGCGGGATAACAACGCTATCCGCATCAGTCGGTCGGTGCGGGATCTGGCCTACCGCGCGCTGCAGGCGCGAGAGGAGCTGATCGGAAAAATGGAAAGAGAGCCAACCGTGGAGGAGATCGCCTCGCAGCTGGGCGAACGAAAGGAGGCCGTGGTGCATGCCATGGATGCCATCGTGGAGCCGATCTCCCTTTATGAGCCCGTCTACAATGACAACGGCGACGCGCTCTATCTCATGGATCAGCTTTCCGACAGCTCCGACGGAGACGCCGCGTGGCTGGAAAATATTCTGCTTCGGCAGGCCATGAGCAGTCTCAGCGAGCGTGAGCAGAGGATCATCAATCTTCGCTTCTACCGCAACAAAACGCAAATGGAGATCGCCAGCGAGATCGGCATCTCGCAGGCGCAGGTATCCCGTTTGGAAAAGGCCGCTTTGGAGAAAATGCGGAAGCAGATGTGAGGCAAACGGCCGCATTTCTCTTTTTTTCCATTGATTGCTTGACAAAGGTGCCCTGATATGGTATAATAGAGTAACTCCCGTGAAGTGCGGTGTGCCTCGCTTCACCAATTAAGAATGTTATCTATCGGAGGAACATAATCATGGCAATCAAAATGAGAGTGCTCTATGCCTCGAACAAGAAAAAGATCCAAACTCTGGCAAACGCTATCAAGGCTCAGTACGATCTGGCCTTCAACGCGGTGGATGTGATCCCCCCTGCCTACTCCTGCGACAAGGAGCGCATCGTGATCATCGCCGTGAGCGCCAAGGGCGACATCAGCGATTCCCTCACCCTCTTCTGCAAGGAGCTGACCAAGGCCCGCGCGCAGAACGTGGCTCTGATGGTGGACGGTGACGCAGCCGTGGCAGACAAGCTGAAGGCGATCCTCACCGAGGCCGGCACCAACGTGGTGGACGAGGTTCTCTACGTGAAGGGCGGCATGGCTCTTCCCTTCCTTGGCGGCTCTCTGAAGCCCGAGG
>JAZRCQ010000207.1:0-6721 GCA_045659845.1 Eubacteriales bacterium | reverse complement strand
CACGTCGTATCGGAATTCCCTTTTTTCATGCGATCCTCCTGAGCTTTCCTTTTTTATAGCGGGTGTAAACCGCCGTAAAGGCTATGATATTGAATGCGAGCATCAGAATCCACGAAACGAGGAAGCACGCCATCAGGCGCGTGAAGGTTGGATGCATAGGATAAATGAAAAGCATCCAGACCATGCGCAATCCAAACACGCACACAATGGAATTCGCCGCCGAGAAGGTGCTGTAGCCAAAGCCCTGCAGCGCATGGCTCAGCACGGAATTGCCTCCGCTCACAAAAACAAACAGCGTAACGAAGAACATCCGAACCATTCCGTAATCGATGGCGGCCACGTCGTCGGCCAGGATCAGCCCGAGCCAGAACCGTCCCGTTGCATACATGAAAACGCCCATCGCAATGCCGAAGGCCACGCAGATCATCAATGCCAATCGGAAAACCCGCTTCACGCGGTCATGCTTCTCCGCCCCAAGATTTTGCCCTATGAAGGTGGTTGTGGTGGTTGCGAACGCACCGTTGAAGGTCATGGAAATTCCCTCCACGGTGACCGCGGCGCTATTGCCCGCGATGGCAGAAACACCGAAGCTGTTGATGGCGGTCTGGATCTGCAGATTGGCGATCGGGAAGAGGGCGTTGCTCAGCGCGATCGGCACGCCGTAGCGCATCACATGCCCGAACGTGGAGGCATACCAGCGAAGCTTGGAAAGAGTGACCTTGCCGAGCCCCTCCATCCTGCATAGCCGATTCACCACCAAAAAGGCACCAAGCACCTGCGACATTGCCGTTGCGATCGCCACGGCCGCCACCTTTTCGGGCAGCACAAGGCAAAGGATCACGTTGAGGATCACGTTGCATAAGCCGCAAAACAGGATATAAAGCATCGGGCGCTGCGTATCACCTGCGGAATTCAGAATGGCAGATCCAAAATTATAGATCATTACCGCCGGTGCGGCACAAACGTAGATCCGAAGATACAGAAGCGCGCCGCGATAGCATTCCGCGGGACAGCTTGTGAGATTCAGAAAGGCCGGTGCCAGCAAAGTTCCTGCAGTTGCGATCAAGCAACCCAAGCCAACGGAGGTGAGCAGCGTTGTTCCAACAGTCTTATTCACCGACTCGCGATCCTGCGCCCCGATCTGATAGGCAA
The DNA here is from genome assembly GCA_045659845.1 of Eubacteriales bacterium. GTDB lineage: Bacteria > Bacillota > Clostridia > Oscillospirales > CAG-272 > UMGS1865. The sequence continues at coordinate 5,569 of JAZRCQ010000207.1, read as the reverse complement.
GAATAATGCGGCTGCCGCCGGATAAGCCGATAAAGGAATTCACCAGAAGAGACACGATGGTGGTGGTTGCACCAACCGATGCAACAGCAGCCGAATCCGCCATGTTCCCCAGCACCACGATATCCACCGCATTGAAAAGCGATTGGATCAGCGAGCTGAGTATCAACGGAAGTGCATATAAAATGATCAGCCGAACGATCGGCCCCTTTGTGGAATCGATCCTTTTTGCGCCTAAAATCACAATTCTCAACCTCCCCCACGTTTGTTCCCTTGATTATATCACAGACCCAACGGAGAGTCAACTGTTTTCGAAAATTTCTTTCATTATTTTTCAGAAAAAACAGAGACGGACGGGAGGCTTCTCCCATCCGTCTCTTCAGACCTCCGCTTGTGGCTCATCGCCTTGGCGGAGCGGTTCTTAAAATCGGATCAATCTGCGTAGTTGATACCGGTCACACCCAGCAGAGCTGCCACGGCATCCAATCTATCGCGGAGCTCGGGGCCCTTATCGGTGTGGTTAGCATAGTACTTTTCAACGGCGGCCTTGCACTCTACGTAGTCGGTGCTGCCCTCGTTGATATCGAGGCCGAAGGGATTCACCTGCAGTTCCTCGTGCTTATTCAGCGTGTTCATCGCTGCATTGCAAACCATGTTGGAGCCAAGAACCGCGGAAACCACCTCGTCGGCGGTCGCATCCAGACGGCCCTTATCGTTGCCTCTGTTGAAGAGGTGATCGGACTCGATATTGCTCTTGGATACGGCGGAAACCATGTTGAAGAGCTTGAGGATGCCGTCGGTCTCTGCATCATAGGAATCCTGATACTTCGCCTTATCGCCCATTTCGGTGAGCAGGTTCTGGATCAGCTCGGTGCTGAGTGCGGAATTCTCCTCGGGGATACCGAAGGAGCGGATTCTTTCCTCGGTCATATAGGACTTCAGCATACCTGCGGTCTGCGGAGTCATATCGTCCAGCAGCTGACGAACGTCGTCCTCGGTGAGCGTTTCGCCCTCCTTGGAAAGCTTATCGGCCAATGCGGCACCGCTTGCCAGACTGTTCATGGTGTCGGTGAAGTTGGGCTTGGAGCCGTCGGGATTCTTTTCGGTGGCGGCCTTTGCCAGCTCGGTTGCGGTCTTATGGTCGAGATTTGCGCTTTCGCGAACGGTCTCACTCTGCATCACGGCAAAGAGCAGATTATTGGTCTTATCCTCGCCGAAGGATGCGGTTCCGCTCAGATTATCCAGCACGCCGCCAAGGCTTCCTGCGATCTCGGCAATGCCGTCCACGCCGTCGATTCCCTCTTCAACCTTGGTGAGGATATCGCCTGCGCTTCCGAAGATCTTCTGAATGGCCTCGGCCTCGGATTCCACGGCAGCATCGGAATCCAGCTTGCTTGCCGCCTCGTTTGCGTCAACCAGCAGATCCTCGATGGTAACCTTTGTGGTCACCTTCTTCAGATCGTCGGCAGACTGCATGCTCTGAGTGGTCTTCAGTGCTTCCTCGGTGACGGAGGTGACCGTGAGAACCACGGAGCTTGCAAAGGTTTCTGCCTTGGAGGCGTCCTTGCCGGTTGCCTCGGCATATTCCTTATAGGATTCGGTGAGGATCTGCTTCACGCTCTCCTGGAAGGCAATTTCGTCGTTGCCGTTGGTCACGGCAGCGGTGACAACCTCCTGCAGCACGGTGGCCAGCAGGCCTGCGCCGCTTTCCTTCTTCAGCTGCTCGGTGGTCTTGCCTGCATAGGCAGGGCTCTTATATTCCTTTTTGCCGCTGTTCAGCACGGTGGTGCTGAGCGTGGTGGTGGTGCCGGCAGATGCCTCCTGCATTTCGGGAAGCGACGTTCCGCTCACCTCCGCAAACACCTGGAAGAACTCGGCCACGTCATCGGCAGTGACCTGCTCGTAGTCGGAGAAATCCTCCAGAAGCGTGTCCGCGTAAAGGCCGATCACGTCATCATCCAGCTGCAGCTCATTGCCCGATTCGGCAAAGGCCTCCTTGATGGTGGCGGTGAGCTGCGTTTTCTTCTCCGCGTCGGTCAGATCGCCCGACATCAGAGTGTTCATTGCGGTGGCAATATCATCCGTGAATTCCTGATAGATGGCCTCGGCATTTTCGGGGATCTTCAGGGAGGAGCCGATGGCTCTCATGCCGATGTTGGTGATATCGCTGATCAGGATCTTGAAGCTGGGGTTGTTTCCAAGCTCGCGGATCAGATCCTTCACGGTGTTGCCGCTGCTGAGCTTGGTCACCAGAGCGTTGGTGGATTCCTCACCCATGCTGGAGAACACACCGTCGCGCACCAGAATGCCAACGATCTTTGCCAGCGTATCGAAATCGCGGCAGAGTGCGCTCACGTCACGGGCATCTCCGTGGAAGGCCTGCAGAATATGGTCGAAGGCCTCTGCGAACATCTGCGTGGTTGCATCGTCAAACTTAGGCTTTTCCATGCCCAAGAAGGCAGAATCGCCATCCTCGCTCAGCCAAGCGTCGGTAGCGCCGAAGATCACCTCGCCTGCAACCGTGGGAAGCAGGAGAGAATCGCCGAAGCAGCTGCTCAGATTGCTGATCGCCTCGGCCTCGGTGTCGCCGTAGGCCTTGATCTCGTTTTTGGTGAGCGTCATGATATTGGAGGTGAAGCCTGCAATTCCATCCAGCTCAACTGCCAGCGTGGAGGTCTCCTCGCCAACCTTGATGGAGGTGAGTGACTTGCACATAGCATTGCCGCCCAGCGTGCGATAGATCTTCACAAGGGGAGCGGCCTCCACCTCGTCCGCAACGGCGCGGATCTGATCTGCACTGATCACATTGGCGTTCTCGGGATCGCTCTCGCTCTGCAAGGAGCCCGTTTGTACTGCGGCATCCAGGAGCGCGGGAACGCAATCAAGATAGGCCGCCACGGGAGTGACGATCACGAATACGGTGAGCATCACCTGCAGCACGGCGTAGATCGCAACACGCAGAATTCTGCGGGGCTTCTTCTGCTTGGGAATGAACAGGGTGATGATGAAAACCACCACTCCGATCACCCAGCTGATCAAAGAAAGGAGGATGAAGATTACGAAAAACACAAGCGGCGAAATGATCGCTCCGGCCAGAGAGGTGAGCAGCTTCTGCAGAGGCTCAGAGGTCTGCAGGAATGCCATCAGCTCCTCCAACATGGCATTGCCGCTCATTGCCGAGGCGGCATAGGTGTCGATCGCGTTCTTCACATCCGCATAAGAAACCGATTTCGTTGCAAATGCGGTGATCAGAGCAATCACAAAGCAAACGGCCACGCAAATGAAGCGCGCTCTCGTTCTTCCCAAACCGATCGCGGTTCCCCAGGCAAATGCGATCAACATCAGGATCGCGGGAACAAGCAGGGACAAAATACCGATCATAACAAAACACTCCTTTGTCTGATTTTTGTCAGTCAATGCCGACAGAAAGGTGTTCCGTGGCTATTTTAGCATACTTTTCCTCTTTTGTCAACACCTTTAATAAAAATAGGAATTTTTCACAATGCTTTTTACTTGAGAATCACGTTTTCCTCGCCGAGCATCGCTTTGAATTCCCGCAGGAGATAGTCGGAAAGCGCCACGGGCTTCACGGAGAACTCATATTTGCCCTCGGCGGCATCGTAAAACGCCACGGGGAAGCCGCCGCCGAAGATCTCCGTCAGATTTTCCGCCTTTGCCCAGAGGGGATCCTCCCTTGAGGGCAAGCGCAAATACAGGCGCTTGGGGCGTATCTCCGTTCGCTCGCGTCCCGTTGCGGGATTCTGCGGTGTCGGTTTTGGAGCCGCAGGCTTCGGCTCCTCGGTTCTTGCAGGCGCGGGGCGCTCGCGGAAGCTTTCGTTTTCGATCAGCTCCTCGATCCGATTGACGAGGATCTTCGGCGATTCCTCCTCCCGAACGGAAATACTGCCCAAAACGCTGACGGCCAGATCGGCTCTCACCAAGTGGCCGAAGGCCGAAAAGCCCTTGGCAAACAACACGCATTCCATCTCGCCGCTCTGATCCTCCAAGCGGAAAAAGGCCATACGGTCGCCGTTTTTCGTGGTTTTGAGCGACACGGAGGTGATGATCCCCGCCACGGCGGCTCGTGCCTTATCCACGGGCTCGGCATCCTCTCCGCAGAATTCGGAAATAGCAACAGGGGAAAGATGCTCCAGATGCTTGGAATAGCTATCCAGAAGCTGGCCCGAGAAGAACATTCCCGTGACCTCACGCTCCATCATCAGCTTTTCGCGGGGGGAAAGATCGGGCAGCTCGGGATAAGCAAAATAGGATTCCTCTGCAGAAAACGTGCCCGGAGCCGAGAACATATCCAGCTGTCCCGCCAGATTGTTTCTTCCCTTCTCCGCAGCGCGGTCGAGAATGGATTCGCAGGCCGCCAGCAGACGGCTGCGATAAACGCCCAAGCGATCGAAGGTGCCGGATTTGATCAGCGCCTCCACCATTCGCTTGTTCAGATCACCGCCGTCCATGCGGTTGACAAAGCTTTCAAAGGAAACGAAGGGGCCGCTCCGCCGCTCGTTCAGGATCTGCTCCAAAAACTGCTTTCCCACGTTTCGGATGGCAAGAAGCCCGAAGCGGATATCCCTTCCGCACACGGAAAAGAGCATGCGGCTCTCGTTGATATCGGGGGGAAGCACACGGATGCCGCGCTGGGAGCACTCGGAAATATACTCTGCCACCTTGGTCTGATTTCCCAGCACGCTGGTGAGCAAAGCCGAAAAATATTCTCGGGGATAATGCTGCTTGAGATAGGCCGTGCGATAGGAGATCACCGCATAGGCGGCCGCATGGGACTTATTAAAGGCATAATTTGCAAAGCTCTCCATATCCGAGAAGAGCTTTTCCGCCACCTCGCGCTCCACGCCTCGCTCCATCGCACCGTTCACAAAGGTCTCCCGCTCGGCCAGAAGCACGGCGGCCTTCTTTTTGGACATGGCGCGGCGAACGATATCGGCATGGCCGAAGGTGTAGCCCGCGATCTCGCGGAAGATGCGCATCACCTGCTCCTGATAGACCACACACCCGTAGGTGGAGGAAAGGATCGGCTCCAGCGCGGGAGTGTCGTAGGTCACCTTTTCGGGGTGATGGCGACAATCCACGAAGCGCGGAATGGAATCCATGGGGCCGGGACGATAGAGCGCAATAGCGGCAATGATATCCTCGAAGCGCTCGGGCATCAGCGTGGAAAGCATCTGCTTCATGCCGCCCGATTCCAGCTGGAACACGCCGCCCGTTTTTCCCGAGGAGATGAGACGGAAGGTCTCCCGATCATTCAGAGGAATGGCGTTCAGGCGGAAGGCGGGATCGCTCTCGCGGATCTGCTGCTCGGCATCATTGAGAATGGTGAGATACCGCAATGCCAAAAAGTCGAATTTCAGAAGCCCCAGCTGTGCCACGGTGTCCATATCGAATTGGGTGACCACCGTGCCGTTGCTGGTGGCAAGAGGCACGTAGTCGGCAACGGGGCGATCGGTGATCACCACGCCCGCCGCATGGATGGAAACGTTTCGGGGCATTCCCTCGATGGCCATGGCGGTGTCCACCAGCGTTCGCACCTGCTCCGACTAAGTCG
>JAZRCQ010000206.1:0-10398 GCA_045659845.1 Eubacteriales bacterium | reverse complement strand
CGTACCCGTGACGAATCACGGGTGCGGCCTTTTTTCGTGGCTGCTCGGCGAGGCGCAGGGCACTTGTGTTAAAGTCCGTATTTGATGCGGATGCGCTCCAGCTTCTCTCCGAAGGGCTTGGAAAGGAACCATAAAAAGAAGAAGTTGGAGACTGCGTAGAGCAGTGTGTGCGGCAATGCGGCAACCAGCGCGGCCGTGTAGTGCGAGAGCCCGGGATCGGCCTCCATCCAAAGCACCGTCCAGACGTCCATCACCAGCGAAAACACCACGCCCGAAGCCACGCCGAAGAGCGAAATGGCCAACCGTCCGCCTCGCAGTCGACGTGCCGAAGCCGCCGCCAGCAGGCCGATCAGACCCCAAGCCAGCATCTGAAAGGGCGTCCACGGCCCCTGCCCGAAGAGAAAATTGGAGAGCAGCGCCGACATGGCGCCAACGAGGAAGCCCGTTTCGCCTCCCAGATACACGGCGGCCAGCACGGTGATGGCTGTGACGGGCTTGAAAACGGGGATCAACCGTCCCACCACGCTCAGGGCGATCATCACCGAGGCCAGCACCATGCGCCGACTGCCCGTTTGCCTGCGCTCGTAGCCCAGCGCAAACAGCCAGAGGGAAAGGATCGCCACGGCAAGGGAGACGATCAGATGGCGTCGGCCACCCGAAAGTTGGGAGCCGACCAGCACCACGGCAGGGATCAGCACCAGCGGGATCAGCAGGCGGGAGCGCTTCATGTGCGGCCTCCGTTCAGGCGGCAAAGCGCCTCCACCGCGCGGGTGGTGACGGCATTGCGATAGAAGCCCTTGGAGATGCGACGGGCGGCGGTGGTGTAGAAATGGTTTTCGGCAAAGAAGGCGTCGGGCGTGCCCTCGGAAACGATCTGACCGCGGAAGAAGAGGGCGCAACGGTCGGAGACCAGCGCGGCAAACTCCACGTCGTGGGTGACGATCAGAATGGTGAGCCCCTCCTGTTTCAGTCCGACCAGCAGCTCGCAGAGCATTGCCTTGCGGGCGGCGTCCAGACCCTTGGTGGGCTCGTCCATCAGCAGGATGCGGGGGCGTGTGGCCAGCGCCTTTGCCAGTGCCACCAGCTGCTGCTCGCCTCCCGAAAGGTCATAGGGGTGGCGATCCATCAGCTTTGTGAGATCGAAGGGGAGAGCGGGGAGGGGGCGGTCGCCGTCGGCCAGCTCCTCCCGCACCGTGTTGTGAAGAAACACCGTTTGCACGTCCTGCGGAAGAAGGGAGAGCATCTCGCGGTAGAGACCCTGCCCATAGGAGGCGAGGGGCTTGCCGAAGAGGGTGATCCTTCCGCAATAGGGGCGGCGAAGCCCCGAGATCAGCCGCAGGAGCGTGGATTTTCCCGATCCGTTGGCACCCAGCACCGAATAGATCTCGCCACGCCGAACCGTCAGCTCCAGCTCCCGAACGGCATCGGGGAGCGCGCGCTCATAGCGGAAGGAAACGCCGCGCAGCTGCAGGGCAGGCTCTCCATCGGGGGAGGGCTCGGCGGCGGGCAGGGCATCGATCCGGTTCTGATAGTGGGAGGTGAGCCACGCTCTGCCCTCACGCGGTGTGAGCGGACATTCCCCCTCCCCTCCCAGTGCGGCGAAAAGGCGCACCGAGGCGGGCATCATTTCGGTGAAGCCCTGCGAGAGCGAGGCGGAAAGCACGCTTCCGGGGGCGCCGCAGGCAAGGATGCCGCCCTTCTCCATCAGAATGAGACGGTCGCAGATGGGGATCAGATCCTCCAGCCGATGCTCGGCAATGAGAACGGTCACGGAGAAATCGCGGTTGAGCTTCTTGAGGGTGTGAACGAATTCGGCGGCGGCAATGGGATCCAGCTGGGAGGTGGGCTCGTCCAGCACCAGCAGGTCGGGATCGGTCACCATCACCGAGGCCAGATTGAGCAGCTGCTTCTGCCCTCCCGAAAGCTCGTCCACCGAGCGGTCAAACCAATCGCCGATGCCGAAATAGCCGACCATCTCGGCCACTCTTCGGGCAATGAGCGCTTGAGGGAGTCCCAAGCTTTCGGCGCCGAAGGCCAATTCATGCCACACTTTGTCGCAAACGATCTGATGGTCGGGATTCTGCGTCACGAAGCCGATGCGTGCGGCAGAGTCGCGGGGGGAGAGCGCGGAGAGAGGCTCTCCTCTGTAGAGCAGGGCTCCGCTTTGCTCGCCGCGCGGCGCCAGCTCCTGCTTGAGCAGGCGAAGAAGCGTGGATTTTCCGCACCCTGTGGAGCCGCAAAGCACGGCAAAATCTCCCTCCTCCAGAGAGAGGGAGAGATTTTTGAGGGTGGCTTGCGGAGCGAGGGGATAGGTGAAGGTCAGATCCTTCGCTGTAAGAATTTCCATTTGAGGGCATCCTCCGTTTCAATGATAAGCGGCAGAAAAACGAGCAGAGCGTAGGCGGCGTAGCCCGCTATGGCGAGCGGCGTTGCGGGCAGGGCCGAGAGGGTGGGATAGAAGGAATAGGAGGGGGAGAGCAGCACGGAAAGCAGGGAACCGGCGGCCAGCAGGAGCGAGAGGGCGAGATAGCAAAGATCCCGCTTGCCGAAGCGGAAGGTGGAAAAGGCTGTGCGCCTGCCGCTGCCGTAGCCTCGGGCGGTCATGCTGTCGGCGGTGATGATGCCGTTCTCCAGCGCCCACGTCACCAGCACGGAAAACACCCGAAGCTTGCCGCGCACGCGGTCGGGCAGATTTTCCTCCCGATAGAGCCCCAGCGCCGTTTGCGATTCCTCAATGCGCCGCGCCTGCCGCGAAAAGAGGCGGACGTAGCGAATGGACATGGAAAGCACCAGCGCCGCGCGGGGAGAGAGCTTGCCCAGCAGGCAGAGAAGCTTATCGGAGGTCATCACGGCGGAGAAATACAGAAACCAAAGCAGGGAGGCGGCCACGGAAAGCCCCATGACGGCGCCATAGAGCAGAGCCTCCAGCGTGATGAGGGTGTCGTTCACCACAAAAAGCACGGTCAGGCCGTTGTGGGAGAGCAGAGCGTTCACGGGAGGGAAGACCAAAAGGATCAGGAGGGGCAGGAGAAGCTCGGCGCGCCGAGGCGGTCGCTCCCTCAAAAAAAGAGTGGTGAAGGCCGCCGAGAGAGACAGCAGCAGAATGACGGGATTGAGGGTGCAAACCGCCACGGCCACGGAGGAAAGCACCTGCGCCGAAAAGGCAACGGGGTGCAAACGGTTGGATGCTCGCATGGAGGCCTCCTTTCTTTAAACATGAGATGCGGGCGAAAAACGGTCAGGCAACGTCGTTGCCCAGCTCCAGAGAATAAACGAGACGGATCGAGTCGCCGTCCTGCGGCTCATAGCCGCCGATCCCAACCGAGAGTCGCTCTCCGTTCACGAGATACACCCAGCCCGAAAGCGAACCGAAGTCGGCCTCGGAGAGACCGTTCACGGCAACGAGATAGGCCGATTCGTCCGCTCCGCTCCAGGCCAGCAGAAGCCCCTTGGCTCGTGCCGCGCGGCAGAGAACGGAATAGAGGGATTCCCCCGCCTCGAATTCCACGGTGAGAGGAGCGAGCAAGATGCCGTCGGCGGGGAGATGCTCGGCCTGACCTGCCACCGTTTCGCAGGAAACGGAGAGCGTGATGCTGCCTGCGGGCTCGGCAACGGTGAGAGAGCCGCCGTAGTAGTCCTCGGGGGAGCGAAGCTCGGTGCAAAGGATCAGGGCCAGCAGCAGGGCAACGGCAAGGAGCAGGACAAGATAGTTTTTATAGTGTCGCTTTCCCTTCAGAAAAAGGATCAGCGCGGCTGCAAGCCCCAGCCCCGCCACGGCGAGGCAGGCGGGAAGCCGATAGCCGAGAGGCTCTTTTTGTTCGGGCTCTTCGGGGGCGGCGGGAGGATCGCTCGGCTCGTCGGGCGTTGCGGGGGGCGGCTCCACGCCATCGGGATCGGCATGATCCAGAAGGTAGAGCGAGGGCAAGCCCGCTTGCAGACGATCGTAGGCAACGAGGGCGAGAGGCGCCTGCCCGTTTGCGCTGTCGCTTGCGGCTCCGCCCTGCGTGTGGGCATAGAGTCCGTCGGGCAAACGGTAGAAGTCCAGCACCTGCAGGAGCGTGCGCCCTCCCTTGATGAATCGTGTGTCCTCGGCGGCATCGATGCCGAGGGAGCAAAGGGCGAGAAGCACCTGCGCGGCGCTTTCGGCGTTGGCCACGCCATACATGGAATAGGTGCCGTCCTCCTCCTGCAGGGCGGAGAGACGGGCGAGCGCGATCTCTATGGCATCGCTCACGGCTGTCTCGCTCCGATGCGGCGCAAGGGCGGCCAGAGCCATAGCCGTTACGTCGGGATCGGCCGCCGCTCCCGTTACCGTCCAGCCGCCATCGGCGGTGCGGAGGGAGAGAAGGGAGGCAACGGCAGAGGAGGATGCCTCCGCCCCGCCGTAGCCGTTATTCAAAAGATGGAGGCGGAAGATCTCGGCCATCACGCCCGCGCCCTGCAGATCGGCCTCGGCGGCCTCCGCAATGAGATAGGAGGTGCTGCCTGCGGCGGCCAGACAAAGTGCCAGCTTCTGCCGCGTGGCGGCGGGGACGGTGGCGTTGGCGGCATAATCGGCAAGGGCGGCGGCATAGGCACTCAGATCGGTGTTTCCGCTTTGCGCAAGGGCAAGGGCAAACCATTCCGCGCCCATGCCTGCGCGAGAGGCCAGCACATTGTCGGCCCAGCCCTGCAGATCCGCGGCGCCGTCCCGCTCGGTCAGCGCCGAAAGCAGCGGCTCGGCGTGAGAGGCCTCGGCAAAAACGGGCAAGGAGAGGAGCAGGGTGAGGGTAAGGAGCAGAGGAAGAAGCGTTTTTCTCATTGTTCTTTTTTCTTCAGAAGCGGCAGAGCAAGGGGAAGGAGCAGGCAGGCGGCAGAGGAGCCTGCGGCGGCACAGCCCTTCTTTTCCTCGGTCGCGGGAGCCGACTGCGAGGGGGCTTCCTCGGCGGTGGGTGCCTCCGGCACCTCCCCTGCCACGGTCAGAGCGCAGAGCGGAGGCACCAGCACAAGGGAGGGATGGGTGGCGCTCACGGTGAAGCGGCCGCCCTCGGTGACGGTGAAGGTCACCCGACCGTTGGCATCGGTGGTGGCGTCGATGGCTTTGCCGTTGAGGGTGACGGTGGCGCCCTCCACGGGATTCTGAACGACGTTCCAAGCGGCATCGAAGCCGAGGACGGTAAGGGTGAGCGTTACGCTTTCGCCCGATGAAACGGTCACGTCTGTGCAGTCAAAGTAAGCGTAGGTATCCGACCAGCCGGCGGTGTCCTTGTAAACGAAGGCGTAAACGCGGTCGCCGTCCTTCACGGTATCTGCGGGGCTGAGGCAGGAGGCATCGTTGAGATAGTAGCCGAAGCTACCGCTACTATCGCCCCAGAGCGTGCCGATGCTCATGCCGTATTCGCTTTGATAGGTGGAGAAGCCTGCGGCGCCGTTGGGATAAGCGGCGGCGTGGAGTGCGGCGAGCGCATCCGCAACGGTCAGAGCGCCGTCGCCGTCGGTATCGGTGACATCAACGGAGGCAAGAACGGCCTTTGCCTCTCCCGCCACCGATACGGAAACGGTGACGCTTGCCTTGAGCGACGGCTCGTCGGCCTGTGCGGAAAGGGGCAAAAGAAGCAGGGCGAGAGTGAGAATGGAAACGAAAAGCAGCTTTTTCATGACGGTTCCTCCTGATTTTGTGAAGTTTTTTTTATTGCCTCGGCTGTGAGCCGACGGTTTCTTTTGGCGCGGATGCGGCGTTCTCTGTTTTTATCCAAGCGGCTTTCGGCACGCGGCTCCTTGAGCCCCGCGGCCTCCAATGCTCTCGGCCAAGGGCCGAGATGCGCCTTGATGGCCACCACCTCCTCCTCGGAAAAATCCGAGCGGCGGGGGAAGCGGTCGGGTGTTTGCTCAGCGGCGCGGCGAAGCAGGAGCAGGCAATCCTCTCGGGTGAGCTTATCCATGATTTCCTCCAATAAAAAAAGCTTTTTCCATCGCAAGGGATGAAAAAAGCGCGAAAAGACCGCCGCGGAGACAGCTGTCCCTGCGGAGGGTTCGGCGGCATTCTTCGTGTCCAAAAATGCGATGCGTTCACGGCTGCGGGCGAGTGTTCCGACTGATGGGCGGGAGAGCCTCCCGATCCAAACACGGTAATGACGGTTGCGACGGATTTTCACCGAACTTTCCTCTGATCCGCATTTCTGCGGAGCCACGCGGCCTTGATTCAATTGTGACATCATTATAGCACGGGGACAAGGGTTTGTCAATAGGGAAACGGAAATTTGTCAATAAACGAAAAAAGAGCGGCGGCGGGAGAGATTTTCGCAAACCTATTGAATTTTTTCGCAGAATCTGTTATAATGTAGGGTGAAGAAATTTAACCTGAAGAGGAATGTTACCATGAGTGAAAAGCTTTCGACACAACCCTATAAGGGCACAAGAGATTTTTATCCCGCCGATATGCGCCTGAGAAACTGGTTCTTCGGCGTGATCCGCCGCGTGCTGGAGTCCTCGGCCTACGAGGAATACAACGGCCCCATGCTGGAGTCGCTGGAGATCTATGCCGCCAAGAGCGGCGAGGAGATCGCCAACGAGCAAACCTATAATTTCACCGACCGCGCCGACCGCCGCTTGGCGATCCGCCCTGAAATGACGCCCACTGTGGCGCGCATGGTGGCGGCGAAAATGGGGGAATTGAATTTCCCCTTGCGTTGGTTCTCCTTCCCCAATATGTATCGCTGCGAGAAGCCCCAGAGAGGAAGACTGCGGGAATTCTGGCAGGTGAACGTGGATATCTTCGGATGCGACGGCTTTGAGGCCGATCTGGAGTGTGTGGCAAGTGCCATCCGTCTGCTTCGCGCCTTCGGTGCGGACAGCTCCATGTTTGCCGTGCATATCAACAACCGTCGATTCTTCAACGATGCCGTTGCCGCCATTGCGGGGGCCGATGCCGAGGGCTGCCGCCGCATCTCCAAGGTGGTGGACAAGCGCAATAAGATCCCGAGAGAGGTTTATGAGAAGGAGCTGGCCGCGCTGGGCATGAGCGGAGAGCAGATCGCCCGCCTCGATGCGCTCTACAGTGCGTCGGTGGAGGAGGCCTGCGCCGTTTGCCCCGATTCCGTTGGCTCTGCCGAGCTGCTGCAGCTCTTTGATATGCTGGAGAAGATCGGCCTTTCCGAATACTGCGTGTTCGATTTCGGCATCATCCGCGGATTGGATTACTACACGGGCACCGTGTTCGAGGTGTACGATAAGGCTCCCGAAAACAACCGTGCCATGTTCGGCGGCGGCCGCTACGACAATCTCGTGGGGCTTTTCGTGAACAACGGCAAGATCTCCGGCGTTGGCTACGGTCTCGGCGACGTGACGCTGGAAAACTTCCTCACCACCCATGCGCTCATTCCCGCCTCCTTCGGCGCGGAGCGCAAGGTGCTGATCACCCGCTTTGCCGACGTCCCCTTCGATCGCTATATGCTCCTGCAGAGCCGCCTCCATGAGGCCGGCATCACCGCATCGGTGTATCTGGCCACCAAGAAGTTCGGCAAGCAGCTGGACTACGCGGTGAAGGAGCAGTATACGCACGTGATCACCGTTGGCGCCACCGAGCTGGAAAAGGGCGTGGTGCGCCTGAAGGATCTCGCCTCCCGCGAGGAGGTGGAGGTTGCCGAGGAGGAGGCTATTGCCATCCTGAGGGGCTGATCCCGGGAAGAATCCCGAAAAGAAAGGAGAACCAAACCGTGAAGACCTTCTACGTTACGTCCGCGGACGGAAAAACCGGGCTCGCCTGCTATCGCTCCGAGTGCAAGAATCCAACGGCGCTTCTGCAGATCTCCCACGGAATGTGTGAATATTTCAACCGCTATGCCGAGTTCGCCGCCTACATGGCGCGGCGCGGCGTGCTGGTGTTTGGCCACGATCATCTGGGGCACGGAGCCTCTGCCGCATCGGAGGCCGATCTCGGCTTCACCGCAGAGGGCGGCGGCGCCGATGCCTTGGTGGAGGACGTGCATTTTCTTTCCCTGCGCATGAAGATGGAATATCCCAACACGCCGCTGGTGCTGTTTGGCCACAGCATGGGCTCCTTCATCGCCCGCGAGGCGGTGGCGAGGCACCCCGAGGTCTACAACGCGGCGATCTTTTGCGGCACGGGAGGCCCCGATATGCCCGCCAAGGCAGGCAAGCTGCTGGCAAGGCTTCTGATGCTCTTCCAAGGGGAGCGGCATCGCTCACCCCTGCTCAAGAGCATCTCCTTTGCCGGCTACAACAAAAAATACAACGACGTGCAAACGCCCGTGGATTGGCTCACCCGCGATCGGGAGATCGTGGAGGCCTATCGGAGCGATCCTTGGTGCAACTATGTGTTCACCCTGCGCGCCTATCACGATCTTTTCACGCTGGTGGAGAGCGTTTCGGCCAAGGGCTGGGCATCCCGCCTGCCGGAGGGGATCCCCTATCTTGTTGTGAGCGGTGAGATGGACCCCGTTGGCGGCTGGGGGATCGGCGTGAAGAAGGTGGCCGACCGCATGAGAGCGGCGGGCCTGAACACCACCCTGCGGCTCTATCCCGAAATGCGCCACGAGATCCTCAATGAGCTGGGGCGCGAGCAGGTGTATGAGGAATTGGAGCTTTGGATGAAGACCTTTTTGGAAGAAAGAAGAGGACGGTAAGCATGGAAAATCAGCAGATCCCCGGCGTGGAGCTTCTCCGAGAGACCAAGGGCAGGATCCTCGGCGTGGATTTTGGAGACACGCGAACGGGCATCGCCGCCTCCGATCCCGGCCGTTTTCTGGCCTCGGGCATCGGCACGATCAGCCCCGGCGGCATTGAAAAAACGGCGCAGAGGGTGGCCGAGATCGCCGCGGAGCAAAAGGTCTCCTCGGTGGTGGTGGGATTGCCCCGCAATATGGACGGCAGCGCCGGCCCCCGCGCGCAGAGATGCTTGGAATTCGCCGAGCTGCTTCGTGAACGACTGGAAAACGCGATCCCCGTGGTGATGATCGACGAGCGCCTCACCACCGTAAGCGCCACAAGGTATCTAAACGAGACCAACACCCGCGGCGCCAAGCGAAAGGGCGTGATCGACACCCTTGCGGCTGAGATCATTCTGCAGAACGCATTGGATCGGCTCAGACATTGAAAAAACGTTGGGATAGCCGCTTCGCGGCGGTTTTGCCAATGGGAGATAAAGCGGTGTCAACGAGGCGACGCCCGGAGAACGAAAAGAGAGGCAGCCCAAGAGCGGCGGCCTCCGAAGGGAAAGAGAGGTTTTGTGCATGGCAAGATATAGAGCGCCTCGCTTGGCGGGCTACGTGTTCCGCTCGCTGGCGGCTTTGTTCGTTTTTTCCGTTTGCGCGCTGTTGATATGGAGAGTGTTTTTCTCCACAAGGATCCCCGAGCGGATCGACACCATGATCCCCAATCCCGCGTTGGCCGAGGCCTACGGGGAGAAGGGCGAGGAGCTGACCTTGCAATATCAGGATCTGGCCACCATCACCCGATCCACCGATCGAATGGGCTATTTCTCGGTGGTGGAATGCGTGTTCATTCCCGAGGCGCGGCAGATCCAGCTGGTCTTCCGCTATAACAACAGCACCATCCGCCATTTGCAGGCCGACTACAAGCTTGCGGAGCTTCCGAAAAAGGCCGACCACCTCTTCGACGTCACCTTGGTGCGCACCACCGATCTCACGCCGAGCGACCGCACCGACGATCTGGACGGCACCACCCTTTCCGAGGAGCGCTTTTTCCCCTCGGAGCAGTATCGGGTGCGGGAGGAGACCGCTCTCTACACCTACTATCGCTACGTGTTTGAGGACGTGACCGCAGAGGACGTGACCGACGGCATTTACGTGGACATTTACTACACAAACGATATCACCTACACCGAGCGCTCCTACGGCACGCTTCTGATCTACGCCTGGGACGAGGAATGGATCCCCTATGAGGTCACCAAGGCCGATTGGCAGGCGATCCGCGGCGAATAAGGAGGCCGAGCGGATGGAGGGAAAGAAACGGGCTTTTCTGTATCTGGGCGGAGAGATCCTGCCCGAGGGGATCTCCGAGCGCCCCGAGGAGGGAGATCTTCTGATCGCGGCCGACGGCGGCTACCACAATGCCGAGGCCTTGGGCGCGCATCCCACGATTCTGGTGGGGGATCTGGATTCCTTTGGAGAAAAGGAGCTTCCTGCTGATGCAGAGCTTTTGCGCCATCCTCCCGAGAAGGATGAGACCGACACCCAGCTGGCGGTGGCGGTGGCGCTGGAGCGAGGCGCGCGGGAGCTGGTGATGATCGGAGGCCTTTCGGGAAGATTGGATCACACGCTTTCCAATCTGGCCGTTCTGGAGGAGCTGGCCGACCGTCGCGTGGGGGCGATCCTCACCGACGGCAGGAATCGGGCAAGATTTTTGAGGAATAACAGCGTTCTGATCCCCGGCAACGGC
>JAZRCQ010000205.1:0-9553 GCA_045659845.1 Eubacteriales bacterium | reverse complement strand
CCTGCGGAAACGGGGGAGTGCCTGACAGAGGGGGATTTGCTCTACACGGAGGCGGGGGAGCTGTTCGGAAGAGTGGATCGGATCGAGCGTGAGAATGCAGAGACACTTCGGCTCACCGTTTCCGTGGCGGGCGCGCTTTCGGATGGCGTGCTGTACAGAGGCGGCGCGCGGCCGCTCTACGTTGGGGAAGCCTATCGACTGTATTCGGATCGGGTTACGCTGGTGTTTCGCATACTGTCCTACGTCTCCGAGACACCATCCTCCTCGGCTGTAACGCCGTTGTAGGAATCTTGCACGAAAATTGCTATCGTAAATTGTGAAATTGAGTCGGAATGACTATTGATTTTGCCGATATTTTTTGGTATACTATATATGAAGTACCAGCGCCCGCAGCAGCTGCGGGATCTTTAGAGACAGGAGCGAAAGCAAGTATGATTTCACGCGATATCATGATCAACAATGCCAGTGGTCTGCACGCCAGACCGGCCACCTTCTTCATTCAAAAGGCCAATAGCTATCCCTGCTCCATCTGGATCGAGAAGGACGATCGCAAAGTGAATGCGAAGAGCCTGCTGGGCGTTCTTTCCTTGGGAATCGCCAAGGGTATGACCATCACTCTGGTTGCCGACGGCACGGGTGAGGAGTCTGCAATTCAAGGGCTCGCCGATCTGATCGACGGTGGTTTTGCCGAGATCTGATCGATTCAAAAAAACAACATGCGGCGCGTTCAGGCAATGATTTGTTCCTGCGCGCCGTTTTTTGCACCTTGATCGGAAAGGAGGGATCCCTGTGAATCGGGAGGAGCTTCAAAAAAAACTGCTGGAAAAGGCCAATTCCTTACCGACGTCCTCCGGCGTTTATATCATGCGGGATAAGAGCGGCAGAGCGATCTACGTTGGGAAATCCCGCAGGCTGAAAAATCGTGTTTCCACCTATTTTCAAAACGGGGAGAAAACGCCGAAAACCCGTCGGATGGTTTCGCTGGTGGCCGATTTCGATTACTATCTCTGCGACAACGAAATGGAAGCGCTGTCGCTGGAAAACACGCTGATCAAGCAATACACTCCGAAGTATAATATTCGTCTCAAGGATGCGAAGTCCTATCCCTATCTTAAGATCACGGCGGAGGAATATCCTCGTCTGCTCTTCACAAGAAAGCGCGAGGCTGATAAGGGGCGCTATTTCGGCCCTTATTCCGGCGTTGGCACGGCTTATGCGCTTCTGGATCTTCTGAATCGCACCTTCCGCTTGCCAACCTGCAATCGTCGGTTTCCGAAGGAGATCGGAAAGGAGCGCCCCTGCATCTACTACCAAATGGGAAGATGCAGCGGCGTTTGCACGGGAACGGTGTCGGCAGAGGAGTATCGGGCCGCCGTGAAAAATGCGGCCGATCTTCTGAGCGGAAGAAACGACGAGGTGAGCCGTCGGCTGGAGGAGGAGATGACGGCGCACGCCGAGGCGGAGCGCTTCGAGGCCGCGGCGGCCTGCAGAGATACGCTTCGGGCGATCCGTGCCGTGAAGGAGAAGCAAAAGATCGTGGCCTCTCCCGACACCGAGCAGGACGTGGTGGCGCTTTATTCCGATGATTTTTGCTCCTGCATTTCCGTGTTCTATATTCGGGCGGGTATCCTGCATGACACGGGCGAATTTTTGTTTGGAGCGGACAGTATTTTGGAGACGGAGGACATGACCACCTTCCTCTGTGAGCATTATAAAAAAAGGGAATATATCCCCAAAAAGATCCTTCTTGCTTTCCCGATGGAGGCAGAGGACGTGGCTCTGCTGGAGCAATATCTTTCCTCTATGGCAGGGAGAAGGGTGCACGTGCACGTTCCCGAGCGCGGCGACCTGCACACGCTATGCGAGCTGGTGAGAAAAAACGCGGCCGAGCGCGCCAAGCGCTATCGTGAGGAGTCGGATCGGCGGGAGGGAGCGCTTCTTCGGTTGGGGCAGCTTCTGGGGCTGGAGACCTATCCCGAGCGGATCGAGGCCTACGATATCTCTAATCTCGGCTCGGAGCATCTCACGGCCGGCATGATCGTTTGCACCGATGGAAAGTTCAAAAAGGCTGACTACCGAAGCTTCCGCATCAAAACGGTGGAGGGAACCGACGACTATGCCTCCATGCGGGAAACGCTCTCCCGCCGATTGGCACATCTGAGCGACACCTCCGGCTCCTTTGCGGAGCATCCCGATCTGATCCTTTTGGACGGCGGTCGCGGCCATGTTTCCGTGGTGCGGGAGCTGATGGCTGAGCTGGGGGTTGAGATCCCCGTGTTCGGCATGGTGAAGGACGAATTCCATAAAACAAGAGCGCTTTGCACCGATGAAAACGAAATCAGCATCGCTCACGAGCGAGAGGTGTTTTCTTTGATCTATCGGATTCAGGAGGAGGTGCACCGCTACACGGTTCGATGCATGGAGCAGGCCAAGCTGAAATCCCTCACCTCCTCGTCTCTCGCGGCGATCCGGGGCATCGGGAAGGAAAAGGCAAAGAAGCTCCTGCTTTCCTTTGAGAGCCTGCGGGAGATCCGTGAGGCCTCGGTGGAGCGCTTGGCCGAGGTGAAGGGGATCAGCGAGCGGGATGCTCGCGCGGTGTATGACTACTATCATGAAAAGGGGGAAGAGGAAACATGATGAGAATTATCACGGGAACGGCGAGAGGCGTTCGCCTGACCACGCTGGAGGGGGAGAACACGCGTCCCACCTCGGAGCGGGTGAAGGAAGCCTTTTTTTCCATGCTGCAGTTTGAGATCGAGGAGCGTCAGGTGCTGGATCTGTTTGCGGGCTCGGGGCAGCTGGGGCTGGAGGCGGTGAGCCGCGGGGCCGCGCACGCCGTGCTGGTGGATCGCTCCAAGGACGCCGTTGAGGTGATCAAGAAGAACAGTCTGAAAACCAAGCTGGCGCTTTCCTGCGAGATCCTTTGCGCCGATTATGCCGAGTTTCTCCGTTCCTGCCGGGGTAGAAAGCGCTTCGATCTGGTGTTTTTGGATCCGCCCTACGCTCTCGGCTTGTTGCCCAAGGCCCTGCAGGCTCTGCTGGATGCAAGAGCCCTGCTTCCCAACGCCACGTTGGTGTGCGAAACGGCAAGGCCGGAGGATCTGTTTGCGGGGGATGATGCTCTGGCGGCGCATTTTGAGATGCTCAAGCAGGTGCGCTACGGCGCGGCCTACGTCACGCTTCTGCGCTACGCGGAGGGAGAAGCATGAGCCTTGCGATTGTTCCCGGCAGCTACGATCCCATGACGCTGGGACATCTGGACGTGGTGCTTCGCGCGCTGAAGGACTACGATGAGGTGGTGGTGGCCGTGATGGTGAACTCCGCCAAGGTCACGTTGTTTGATATGGAAACGAGAGTGGCCATTGCCAAGGCCACGGTGGAGGAGCTGGAGGGCGTTCGGGTGATCTCGGACACGGGCTTATTGGTGGATCTGTTCGACCGCCTCGGCGCCGATGCCGTTTGCAAGGGCTACCGGAATGAGACCGATCTTGCCTACGAGCAGAAGATGGATGAATGGAATCGGGCGCACAATCCGCGCTTTAAAACGGTTTTGTATCCCGCCTCCGAGGGGCATGAGGTGCTTTCCTCCACGATGGTGCGCGCGGCGCTGGAGGCAAACGAGCTTCCCAACGGCTTGGTGCATCCTCGCGCCGAGGGATTGATCAGGGAAAAGGGGAAACGGAATGAATCGCTATAAAAAGCTGCTCTCCGACACCGTGATCCTGGCCTTCGGCACCTTTGGCTCCAAGCTGCTGGTCTTTTTGCTGATGCCGCTCTACACGGCTCTGCTGTCGCCGGCGGAGTACAGTGCCGCCGAGCTGATCACGGGAACGGCCAATTTGATCATGCCCTTTGCCTGCATCGGGATCACGAACGGCATATTCCGCTTTGCGGCCGATCGGTTTTGCGAGAAACGGGAGATCTTTTCCTCGGGCATCGCGCTGGTTGGCGTTGGCTTTGCCATCACATTGGCCGTGGGGCTCCCGCTTCTTCTTTTGGAGCAGATCCGCGTGGAAACGGCGCTCATCCTGGCCTACGTGCTTTTGGCCGACCTGCAGGCGGTGTGCGCGCAATACGTTCGCGCCATCGATCGCACGCGGCTGTTTGCTCTGCAGGGGATCCTCAACACGCTGATCACCATCGGCGCAAACCTTCTGTTCCTGATCGTATTCCAATGGGGAACGGTGGGCTATGTGGTGGCGGTGATCGTCGGAAACCTTGTCACCACGCTCTTTCTGGTGTGGCGTGCGCGCTTATGGAGAGACTTCCGTGTTTCCTTCATTAAGGCAACGGCGCTCTGGGAGCTTCTGAGATACAGCCTTCCCATGGTGCCAACCACCATCTGTTGGCTGATCACCGATCTTTCCGATCGCTATTTCGTGAATGCCATTCACGGTGCCGCGGCAAACGGAATCTATTCCGCGGCCTACAAGATCCCAACGGTGGTCAATCTTTTGTCGGGCATCTTTCTGCAGGCATGGCAGTTTTCCGCCGTGACGCAGGCCGCCGACGATGAGGATTGCAAAAGCTTCTATTCCGAGATCTTCCGAAGCTTTCTGGCGCTTATTTTCCTGGGCACGGCAGGACTGCTGCTCTGCTCGGAGCTGCTCTGCGGCCTGCTTTTGGACGAGGCTTACGCGGGCGCGGCACACTATATGCCCACCTTGCTGATCGCCGTAGCGCTGGAGGCCGTTGTGTCCTTCCTTGCAACCGTGTATATGCTGAGCAAGAAAAGCATGCATTCCTTTGTCACGGCGATCTCGGGTACGGCGGCAAACCTGCTTTTGAATTTTTTGCTGATCCCTCGGATCGGCGTGTTGGGGGCCGCTATTGCAACGGCGATCAGCTACGGCGTAGTCTACGTGCTTCGCTCGCTGGACGTGCCGAGGCTGCTTCGCTTCCGTATGGAGATCCCTCGCCAGCTGCTCAACTATTTTCTGCTGATCCTTCTGGCCGTGGTGATGACGGCAGAGCCGAAGGGGAAATATATCATAGCGCCGGTTCTGACGGCTCTCGTTTGCATCCTGAATCTTCCCATTTTGCTTTCCAACGTGAAGGCGCTTCTCAGAAGACGGAAAAGAACCTAAAAAAAGCAAAAAAAGAGAAGTTTTTTTGAAAAAGGTATTGCAAAACGAAAAAAAGTATGGTATAATATTCAAGCTGTGTTTTTATGCAGTAAATTTTGAGGGTGGTCCGCTGCAATGCTCGCATGAACGCCCGGTATATTAGGAGGAGCCAAAATGGATTTGATTCAGGCTTTTACAAACGAGCAATTGAAGAAGGAAGTGCCCGTGATCCGCATCGGTGACACCGTTCGCGTTCACAACAAGATCAAGGAGGGCGCGAGAGAAAGAATTCAGATGTTCGAGGGTACCGTTATCGCTAAGCACGGCGGCGGAATCTCCGAAACCTTCACCGTGAGACGTATCTCCTACGGCGTGGGTGTTGAGAAGACCTTCCCGATTCATTCTCCCAATGTGGAAAAGGTAGACATCATTCGTGTCGGTAAGATCCGCCGTGCGAAGCTCTACTACCTGCGCGGCAGAGTTGGTAAGGCTTCCAAGGTTAAGGAGCAGATCTGATTCCACGGATTCACATAAAAAACACCGTCCTCGGGCGGTGTTTTTTATGTTTTACAGAAATTTATAGAAAATGCGGATAGATCCTCCCGAATTCGAGCGATTCGGGAGGATTTTTGTCGTTCGATTTTTTCGGAGAGCCGACAAGGCCCGACAAGCTTTGCGGAGAGAATGTGGTAAAATCAAGAAAAAAGAAGGGAGAGAGCAGCTTGAATATTCCGAAATGCAGCGGTCGGGTGGTTTTCGAGGAGCGTGGGGACACCGTGGTGGTGCGCCTGACGGGAGAACTGGATCACCACGGCGCGGTGTCGGTGCGGTCGGAGATCGATCGCGTTCTGTCGGACAAGCGTCCGCCGATGGTCTATCTGGATCTGTCCGCCATCCGATTTATGGATAGCTCGGGGCTTGGCCTGATCATGGGCAGATACGCGCTGGTGAAGCGCTATGGCGGCCGTCTGGCGGCCTTGGATCCTGCCGAGGCGGTGATCCGCATTATGAATCTGGCGGGGCTGGAAAGAATGGTTCCGATCGTGAAAAGTCAAAGAAAGGAAGGAAAACATGAGAGCAACGGTTGAATTTTGCGCGGAGGTGGAGAACCGCATGGAGCTTCGCCTGCCGGCGCTTTCGGTGAACGAGGGGATTGCCCGCGCGGCGGTGGCCGCCTTTTGCGCACAGCTGAATCCAACGGCGGTGGAGCTGGCCGATCTGAAATGTGCGGTGTCGGAGGCGGTGACAAACTGTATCGTCCATGCCTACGGTGAGGATGGCGGCGAGATCCACCTCAGCGTGAAGCTCTGCGAGGGGCGTTTGGTCTGCGTGGAGATCAAGGATCGCGGATGTGGGATCGCCGACGTGAAGCAGGCCAGAGAGCCATTGTTTACCACCGATCCCGAAAACGAACGAAGCGGCATGGGATTTACCGTGATGGAAAGCTTCTGCGATTCCGTTCGGGTACATAGCAGAGTGGGAAAGGGCACCACCGTTGTTCTGATGAAGCGGTTGCGGCGATGAGTCCTTGCCCGGAGGGGAGAGAGCATGGAGCAGGGAAAAATGCAGGAGAGAAACGCGGAGCTACTTCAAAAGGTTCGGGAGGGCGACCGCGATGCCGAGGGGCTACTTCTTTCGGAGAATATGGGGCTCGTTCGCAGGATCGCGTCCCGCTTCACCGATCGCGGAACCGACTATGAGGATCTGGTGCAGATCGGCTTGATCGGCATGCTCAAGGCGATTCGCTCCTTCGACGGGGATCGGGGAACGGCCTTCTCCACCTATGCCGTGCCGTTGATCGTTGGAGAGCTGAGGCGGCATCTGCGGGATAACGGCCCCGTGAAGGTGAGCCGCATCTACCGCAGGCTGGGCGTTTCCCTGATGCGGGAGAAGAATCGGATCCTCGCGGAGGAGGGGAGAGAGGCAGGGATCGCGGAGCTGGCCGAGCGATGCGGTGTCACGGCGGAGGAGGCGGCTGTTTCGCTGGATGCGCTTTCTCCCGTGATCTCCTTTTCGGATCCCATCGGTGACGACGATGCAATGACCGTTGAGGGAACGCTTTCGGATGCGGAGAGCGAGAGAGAGACCGAGCGCATTTGCGATCGGATCGCTATTTCTCAAAGCATCGGGCAGATGCCGCCCGTTTGGCGGCAGATCGTGGTGCTTCGGTATTATCGGAATCTGACGCAGCAGCAGGTGGCCGGGCTCTTAGGCCTCACGCAGGTGAAGATCTCGCGGGAGGAGAAGAAAATTTTGGCTTTTTTGCGGGAACGGTTGGCTTGAGCAAATGTAAAATTTTTCAGGGTGTTGACATTCGAGCCGCTTTCTGTTATACTGAAAACAGAATGGAGGTCGTGTGTGATGAGGATGAGATTCAAAAGGCTTGGTGAGGCCGTGGGAAGAGGGGCTTTGAGAGCTCTTTCGTTGCTGCGGCGGGGCGTGCTTGCCGCATGGAGGCTGCTTTGTCGTTGGATGAGAGCGGGATGGTGCAAAACGGCGATGCGCGTGGGCGCCGTCCTGCTTCTTTCCGGCGTTGCGATCCTGCTTTCCGCAGTGTGTGTCAGTGCCGCCGTGTGTGACAAAACAGAGGAGCGCGTTCTTTCCCTCGATCGGCTGGCAGAGGAGGCGGACGCCTATGATTGTGTGCTGGTGCTTGGCTGTCGCGTGTATGCCGACGGATCCCCCAGCCCCATGCTGGCCGACCGCATGGAAACGGCCGTGGAGGTGATGGAGGCGGGAGCCTCCGAGAAAATGGTGGTGAGCGGCGACCATCGAGTGGATTCCTACAACGAGGTGAAGGCCATGAAGGATTATGCCGTGATGCGCGGGATCCCCTCGGAGGCCGTGTTTCAGGATCACGATGGATATTCCACCTACGATAGCATCTATCGCATCAAGGAGGTGTTCGGTGCGAAGCGGATCGTGATCGTCACGCAGGAATATCATTTGTATCGCGCTCTGTATCTGGCGGAGAAGCTGGGCATAGAGGCGGTTGGCGTGGCGGCAGATCGCCAGCCCTACGCCAAGCAGAGGATCTATGAAGCAAGAGAGATCTTTGCTCGCTGTAAGGACGTTTATTTCGGTCTGCTCCGTCCCTCCTCGGTGGCGGAATGTGTGCCCGTGAGTCTGCAGCAGAGCGGCGACGTAACGGCGGAGTCGCGGCCGGTGGATCCATAGGAAAATGAGAGAAGCAGATGGCTTCTCTCATTTCTTTTTTGGCCTCGTCCGCTCGGCAAGATCCAATGCCACGGGAAAGCCGACGGCAAGCACGGCGGAGGCGGAAACGTATTCCAAAACGATCGCGTATAGCTCCAGCGCGGCCGGGGGAGACTCCATTTGCAGGCAGTAGAGCGTGGAGACAACGGTAAAAAGAAGTAGAAGGCTGAATTCCAGTAGGAAAAGCCGATGCGCGGATTCGGAAAAGGAGGGAAACGAGGGCATTCTTGGCTCCTTTCTGCATATTTTTCCAATATGCGTTCTTAGTATATTTTCGGCAAAAACACCGCCTTTTTTATTATAGCATGAGAAAACAACGGTTGTAAAGTGAATATTTTTG
The DNA here is from genome assembly GCA_045659845.1 of Eubacteriales bacterium. Classification (GTDB taxonomy): domain Bacteria; phylum Bacillota; class Clostridia; order Oscillospirales; family CAG-272; genus UMGS1865. Next base: position 931 of record JAZRCQ010000205.1, on the reverse strand, counting down.
GAAATTGGGAGGCTTGGTCAGCTGCAAAACACACGTTTTTTTGTATAAATACTCAGCAAAGGCAAGGAAAGCCGACGGGCGAAACGGTTTCAGCGGCAGGTGGCCCGATATGCTTGTGCAGATTGTTGAAAATGCCGTGATTTTTCTTGGAATTTTCATCCGGCGGGCGGCGTATAATGAGAAGAGACTATTTGATGGGAGGAGCTGTCATGGAGCAACAAGGATGCATCGGGTGCAGAATGGTGATGGAGGAGGAGACCGTGCGCTACGGCGGCATGATCCTGCAATACCGTCTCCTGATCTGCAAGGGAGAAGCAGAACGCTATCGGATACGGGTGAGCGTGGGAACGGAAACGGCAGAATACTGCATCGGCGATCGCACGGAGGTGGCGCTGGAGCGCTTTCGGATGCTGGTGAGAGGGCGCGTTACGCCCTGCTGTCTCGGAGAGGTTTTGGAGGAGCTTTGCGGATAGGTGTTTTTGGCGGCAGAGACGGAAAAATCAAGGAAACCTATTTACAAAGCGGCTTTTATGTGGTATAATGAAGAAAATTGTTTGTAATGCAAAAAAATATGATCCCGAAAGGAATATGGTTTTAGCATGAAATGTCCCGGTTGCGGTTTTCCCGAAAGCAAGGTGATCGATTCCCGTCCGGCCTCGGAGGGCTTCAGTATCCGTCGGAGGAGGGAGTGTCTGGCTTGTCAGAAGCGCTTCAACACCTACGAAACGGTGGAGCATATCCAGATCGTGGTGGTGAAGAAAAACGGAAATAAGGAATTTTTTGATAAGCAGAAGCTTCTCAGCGGCGTGATGAAGGCCACGGAGAAGAGAGCTGTGGATGCGGTGGCGCTTGTGAATGAGATCGAGGCCGAGCTGCAAAGCACGCTTCGCCAGGAGATCACCTCCATCGAGGTTGGTGAAATGGTGATGAA
>JAZRCQ010000204.1:0-5829 GCA_045659845.1 Eubacteriales bacterium | reverse complement strand
TGGACGAGGCTCACAATCTCGGGGATCGCACCTGCTCCATGTATAGCGCTGAGCTTCGTCTTTCGGAGGCGGAGCAAGCCGCTCGCGCGGCGAAGGAGCTTGATCCCGAGCGGGCGGAATCCTTCAAGCCGTTGGAGGAATGGGCAGTGGCCTTGCGAAAAATGGGAGAGCTGTGCCGCGACGAGCTTCGATGCGACGAGGACGGAACGCCCCACGGCTTCTATCTCAACCGCGAGCCCTCGGAATCCTTTCATGAGGAGGCGCGACACTGTCTTGCGTTCCTTGAAAAATGGCTCTTTGGCAAAAGAGGACATCCCTTTGAGGCGGAGGCGATCCGCTTGCGGGGACTGCTTCGGCGCTATCTGCGGATCGCCGAGGAATACGATTCCCATTTTCTCACGCTGGTGAGCGTGGAGGGGGAGGAGATCACGGTGCGCCTGATCTGCCGAGATCCCTCGGAGCTGCTCAACCGTTTGATGAAGCGGGCGCGATCCTCGATCCTGTTTTCCGCAACGCTCACGCCCATCGATTATTTTTCCAACGTGCTGGGGGGCGGTAAGGGCGCGGAGCTTCTGTCCTTGCCCTCGCCCTACGATCCTGCGCGCGTTCGCATCGTGGCGGCAACGGGGGTGAACACGCGCTACGGCGACAGGGACGGCTCCTATAAGCGAGTGGCCGCGCACATCGCCGCCACCGTGTCTCCCAAGGCAGGCAATTACATCTTCTATTTCCCGTCCTACGATTATCTGGAGCAGGTGTACCGTATCTTCACCGAGCGAAATCCCCGCGTGGAAACGATCAAGCAAGAGCGAGGCATGACAGCCGAGCAGCGGGAGCGTTTTATCGACGCCTTCACCGAGGAAAAGAAGCTTCGAGTGGGCTTCTGCGTGATGGGCGGAGCCTTTTCCGAGGGCGTTGACCTTCCCGGGCGGCGGCTCATCGGCGTTGGCATCGTTGGCGTGGGCCTTCCCGGGCTCTCAAACGAGCGGAATCTCCTTCGGGAATACTATGATCTCAATGGGGAAGCGGGCTACGACTATGCCTACACGTTTCCCGGCATGAATCGCGTTCTGCAGGCGGCGGGGCGTCTGATCCGAAGGGAGGACGATTGCGGCGTGATCGTGCTGATGGACGATCGCTACGCTGAGGAACGCTATAAAGGACTGTTCCCGTTGCATTGGAATGAAGTGCATTATGCAGGAAAAGCAACGGAACTTGCAAATATCGTGGCGGACTTTTGGAAAAACTTCTCTGATGATGGCAAAAAATGAAATTTTTTTGATAAAAATTGCAAAAACATATTGCAATTTGAAAGGGAATATGATATAATACCATGGTATGCAGGCCAATGGAGAGGCAGAAGCTCCCATGCGGCCTTGGAACAACGATCAGAAAGGTTTTTGAGAGAAAAATGATGTTTTCGGAAATGAGCAAGGAACAGCTTGAAGTGCTTCACGGCGAGCTGAAAAAGGAATACGATCGCTTTTGCGCCGCAGGCCTTTCGCTGGATCTTTCCAGAGGAAAGCCGGGGGCGGATCAGCTGGATCTTCTGCAGGGGATGCTGGATTGCATCGGATCGTCCTCGGATTGCCGCACGGAAAACGGCTTCGATTGCCGCAACTATGGCGTGCTGGACGGAATCCCCGAGGCCAAGCGGATGTTTGCAGAGCTTCTGGAGATCCCGGAGGACTCCTTGTTCATCGGCGGAAATTCCTCGCTGAATTTGATGTACGATACCGTGGCGCGCGCCATGCTCTACGGCGTTTGTGACAGTGAGCGTCCCTGGTGCCGCGAGGAAAAGGTGAAGTTCCTTTGCCCCGTTCCCGGCTACGACCGTCATTTCAGCATCTGTGAATCTCTCGGCATTGAAATGATCCCCGTGGATATGACGCCCACCGGCCCGGATATGGATGCCGTGGAAGCCTTGGTGGCCGCCGATCCTCAGATCAAGGGCATCTGGTGCTGCCCCAAGTATTCCAATCCCGACGGGATCACCTATTCGGATGAGACCGTTCGTCGCTTCGGTGCCATGAAAACGGCGGCTGTGGATTTCCGCATCTTCTGGGATAATGCCTATGCCGTGCACGATCTCTATGCAGATCGCTCCGACCGTCTGGCAAGCATTTTCGAGGCCTGCGAGGCGTATGGAAACGGTAACCGTGCGTTCTATTTTGCCTCCACCTCCAAGATCTCCTTCCCGGGCTCGGGCGTGGCGATCATGGCGGCCTCCAAGGAAAATTTGGCGCAGATCATGCCCATCATCGGTGCGCAGACCATTGGATTTGATAAGATCAACCAGCTCAGACACGTGCGCTATTTCGGCAATGCGGCCAATATCCGCAACCATATGATGAAGCTGGCAGAGGTGATCCGCCCGAAGTTTGAGATCGTTCTGAAAACGCTGGAGAGCGATCTGGGCAACACGGGGGTTGCAAGCTGGAATCAGCCTCTGGGCGGCTATTTCGTGAGCCTTTACGTGATGCATGGATGCGCCAAGAGAGCCTATGCGCTTTGCCGCGAGGCCGGCGTCACGCTCACCACCGTTGGCGCCACCTATCCCTATCGGATGGATCCCAACGACAGCAATATCCGCATCGCCCCCACCTTCCCCTCGGAGGAGGCTCTGCAGAAGGCAATGAAGGTGCTCACGCTTTGTGTTCGCATTGCGGCGATCGAGAAGCTTCTGAGCAAATAAAGAAAGCATACGGCCGCGCCGTTCCCACCGCAGAGGCGGTTTGAGCGACGCGACCGTTTTTTGAAAGGAAACAAGGATGACACAAGCGGAGCAGAATCCCTATCCCTTCAGCGATAGCAATAAGCGCTATCAAACCTACGATTACTATCTGAAAAAGCGCTTTGGCGGAAAGATCGCCAAGCTGCCCTTGGATGCGGGCTTCACCTGCCCCAATCTGGATGGCACCTGCGGCAACGGCGGATGCATCTATTGCTCGGGGCGGGGCAGCGGAGATTTTGCCCCCGAGGCCTCATTGCCCATTGCCGAGCAGATCCGCCTGCAAAAGGAGGCATTTGCCGCGAAATGGCGCTTCAAGGGCTGCATCGCTTATTTTCAGGCACACACAAACACCTATGCCCCCCTGCCGATTCTCAAGGAAAAATTTGAAGAGGCTCTGGCGCAGGAGGGGATCGTTGGCCTCAACGTTGCCACCCGTGCCGACTGTCTGCCGGATGACGTGGTGTCCTATCTGGCCGAGCTGTCGCACCGAACGGTCGTCACGGTGGAATTGGGCTTGCAATCCTCCAATGACCGAACGGCGGAGCTGATCCGCCGCGGCCACACCTTCCGCCAATTTTGCGAGGGGGTGGAGCGTTTGCGGGCCGCAAGCGCCAAGATCCGCATTTGTGCGCATCTGATCCTTGGGCTTCCCGGAGAGGGAAGGGCAGAAATGATGCAAACGGTGGAGGACGTGGCGGCGTTGCGGGTGGAGGAGGTCAAGCTGCACCTGCTTCACGTTCTGCGAGGAACGGCGATGGCAGAGCTATACGAATCGGGGAGCTACCGTCCGCCGGAGCAGGAGGAATACGTTCGTCTGGTGGCAGATGCCTTGGAGCGACTGCCTGCGGAGACTGTGATCGGCCGACTTACGGGCGACGGCAAGGCCGAAGAGCTTTTGGCGCCGCTTTGGAGTCTGCGGAAAACGGCGGTGGTGAACGATCTGGATAAGCTGATGTATGCCGAGAATCGCTGGCAGGGAAAGGCTTGCGGGAAAGAGCGGTAGAGTTATCGTTTGCCGCCGAGAAGCGCCCCTGCGGCCGAGAGCGGCAGGATCGAGAGGCGAAGAAGCCAAGGGGCGATAGAAGAGGAGGCCGAAGCCGACACCTTGCGGAACAGAAGCGAAAGGAGCAGGGTGAGGAGCATCAGGAGAAGTCCGTTGATCCCGCCGGCCGTGAGCGGCGCCTTGCCATGGATCCTGCCGGCCGCCACGCCGCCGAGAAGTGCGGTGAGAGCCAATGCGCCAATGCCGAGCGGTCGGATCCAGCTTGCGGGATCGGCGGTGAAATAGGCAGCCAGCGAGCAGAGCAGAAGGGCGGATGCTCCGATCCCAACGGTGAAGAGCAGGGAACGAAGGCATTTCTGCGGCATCGTGAGAGCGGTCGCGCGGCGGCCTTTGCTTGGTTTTTTCTTGCTTGGATGCTGTTTCATTGGATCCACCTCCCGAAAAAAATCCCCTTGGGGAATGCTTTGCTAAAGCATATTCACCCAAGGGGATTTTTATGAGGCTTTTAATCGAGGGTATCCTCGGCCTTCACGTCCACGCGGCTGACGGCCGTTTTCAGGATGCGGATCTTGGTGCGCTCGTGAGAGGTTTCGATCACGCAGGTCTCTTCCTTGATGCTGACGATCTTGCCGATGATGCCGCCGATGGTGGTGATCTCATCGCCAACCTTCAGGCTGTTGCGCATTTCGTTCTGAGCCTTTTCCTGCTTCTTCTGGGGACGCATGCCAACGAAGTAGAGGATCACGAGCATCAGAAGCATCGAGATCACGAGAATGAGATTTCCGCCGCCGGCAGGAGCACCGGCTTCAGTGAGTGCAAATTGAGTGAGCATATTTTTTCCTCCGTTTTGTTATTACCCAATATTGTACATCATTTTTCGGAAATATGCAATGGATATTTTGTAAATTCTTTTGAAAAAGCACAAATTTTTATCGGAAAGCCGAAAAAAGGAAGTGAAAAAGCCTTGAAAAGGTTGCTTTTTGAAAGAAATTGTGTTATACTATGGGAGAACGATCAAAAAGAAAAGGCAGATGAGACTTTATGAAAAAACCGTATCTGGAAGCAGGAAAGATCATCAATATCCATGGCTTCAAGGGAGCTGTGAAGCTGGAATCGTGGTGCGATAGCCCTGCGGTGCTGGCAGGCCTGAAGGAGCTTTGGTTTCTGCGTGGTGAACAATATTTTTCGAGAAGAGTGCTGCATGCCTCGGTGTTCCGCCAGTTTGTGATCGCAAGCCTGGAGGGCGTGAACGGCGAGGAGGAGGCGAACCGCCTGCGCGGCACGGTGGTGTACGCCGCGCGCGAGGAGCTTCCTCTGCCCGAGGGGGGGAGCTTTATTGCCGACCTTCTGGGACTTCCCGTGAAGCATGCCGACACGGGTGCGCTTCTTGGCAAGCTCAAGGAAGTCAACACGCAAAACGCGCGTGACCTTTATGTGGTCAAGAATCAAAAGGGCGAGTTCTACGTGCCTGCAGTTCCCGAGTTCATTACGAATATTGACCCCGACGATGCGATTTACGTTCGCCCCATCCCCGGTTTGATTGAGGGAGGAGAGGACTGATATGCGATTTGATATTATGACGCTCTTTCCCGATTTGGTGGATACCGTACTCGGGGAAAGCATTATCGGACGCGCACAAAAAAGTGGCGCGATTACCGTAAAAACGCACAACATCCGCGATTATTCCGAGGATAAGCACCGCCGCGTAGACGATACTCCCTACGGTGGCGGCAAGGGAATGCTGATGATGGCGCCCCCCATTTACAACTGCTACACAGCCATTTTGCGTATGCAAGCCGAAGAGGGATTTGTAAGCGAAAAGCGACGTGTGATTTATCTTTCTCCCACGGGAAAAGTGCTCAATCAAACAAAAGCTGCCGAGCTCGCACGCGACTATGATAATCTCATTCTCCTTTGCGGTCACTACGAGGGTGTTGACCGTCGCATTGTGGATGAAATCGTCGACGAGGAAATTTCTATTGGTGATTACGTACTCACGGGTGGCGAAATTCCCGCTTGCATCCTCACCGACTGCGTAGCCCGTCTGTGTGACGGCGTTCTTTCGGATGCCGAATGCTACGAAAAGGAAAGT
>JAZRCQ010000203.1:0-5869 GCA_045659845.1 Eubacteriales bacterium | reverse complement strand
GCTCGGAGCAAAAGCTCCGAGCCTGCGGTTTCTTCATGTGGGTCAAGACTCCAAAAGGTCTCAAAATGGTCGAAAAATGGGGGGGTGAAAGCAAAAAAGGCTCACTTCCCAGCAAATTCTTTTATCTTTTCAAGTAAAAATGAATAATATTTGTGAGTGCCTTGTTGATCTTCCACCACATAGAAAAGATTATTTCTTGTATATCCTTTCTTCGATATGTTATAACGTACTGCTATAAAATGCACTTTTGAGTTTTGCTCAAAAGTAACATTTGTCCCACGCCAAAATCAAGTCATTTTTCGATTTTGAACACCGATTTTTGAATTTTTTATTTCAAAATCGCTCTAAAAGGCTTGATTTGCTTATTTCAAGCCTATTTTGACTCATTTTCGAGTGAGACACACGACCGCCTCAACATGAGTCATAAAACCAAAAGGTATATTTTAATCCCCTTTTAAACTTGAATCATACTCTTTAAGATAATCAAAAAAAGAATCCAACTGAATATGTAAATCTTGAATCATCTTGTATTTGCCTTTTGTGTTCCAAGATGGAACCAAGCGTGTCCCTCCGGTTTCTTTCCTCTTTTCACTTGAATAAAAGGCAAACTTGCTTTGGCTAAAAGAAATATAGTAGCTATAATTTTCTGTGTCCATCCAAGCTGTCATTTGCCTTCCCAAGATCACCAAACTATTAGACCATGTTAATCCCCATTTTTCGCTTATTTCTTTAAACACGATAAGATATTTATCGTATGTGGCATAATCCAGCATGAAGCAGTAGGGCTTTTTGAAGCAGACCTTTATAATGTGAACATCTACTTGGTAATGCTTTTCTGTCATACCGTGTACGATGTAACAGTCTTTTTCTTTCCAAACTTTTAACGCACCCTCGGCTATATAATCGGGCGTTCCATATTCTTTTGTTAAAATATCATCAACTTTTGCAAGAGTTGAAATATCTTGATTGTCTATCGCAAATTCAATTTCCGTTCCCAAAAAAGATTTATAAACCACGGCTTTGGCAGTAAATTCGTTAAACAAACATATCTCTGTTTCATTATCAATTCTTTTTTTCATAACTTTATAAGAATCAACAATACTAAAATTTAATTTTCCAAAAACAATTTCCTTCATAGAAAAACTCCTTCGATATGTTACACCGTACTGCTGCAAAACGAACTTTTGAGGCTTGCTCAAAAGTAACATTTGTCCCTATGTGATTTTGAGGTGTTTTTGATTTCAAACACATCTTTTTGTTTGAAAATCTCTTAAAACGTTGAAAAAAGTGCCATTTTAGGTTTAAAATCGCTTATTTTCTCGTCAGCCAAAACGACACTTTCGACGTGTTTGAATCAGGTGGATTCGGCAATCCCCTGCTCCGCGTGGGCCTGCTGCGCACGTTCCCTGCGGCGGATTTCCCGGATCACCAGAAGCAAAAGTCCCGCGCCGAGAAGCGCCGTAAGCAGATTCACACCGGCAAAGTTGAGCCAGATGCCGTCCAGCTCCAGCTCCCAAAGCAGGCCCAGCGTGACCAGCGGAAACACCAACGCCGATGCCACCGACATTGCCGTGGCAAGAACCGGCTTTTCAATCGCGCTGAGAAAGCCCTGCGTGGTGACGGCGAACCAGCGGAAGAGATAAGCAAGACAGAACAATCGGATCGCCCGCGCCGAGATCTCCAGCAGATGAGCATCGGCCTCCCCCACGAACAAGGAGGCAACCATTCCGGGGAAGAAAAACAACAGCGACGTGGAAAGTGCGCCGACCACTGCCGTTCCGATATACACGCATTTCACGATCCGCTTCACGCGCCCATAGCTTTCCGCTCCCCAGTTATATCCAATGGCGGGAGAGAGCGAATCACTGATGCCATAGAGCAAGGGCCAGCAAAGGTCGCTTGCATACATCAGAATGGCGTAGACTGCCACGGCCGTGGTGCCGCCTCCCTCTCCGAAGGCCTTCACGCCCAGTGTCATCAGGGAAACGTTCATCACGATGGAGGTCACGCGCCCCGCAATGTTGCTCAGAAACACAGGTGAGCCGCAGGCGGCGATCTCGCGGACCATGCGCCAATGGATGCGCGGCCGCACAAACCGCAGAAGCGTTTTTTTGCGGATAAAGGGGATCAGCGAAGCCAATCCGCAGAGTCCCAAGGAAATACAGGCGGCCAAAGCTGAGCCCACCACGTCCATTTCCAAGCGAAAAAGGAACAGCACCAAAAGAATCAGGGTGAGCACGTTGCACCCGATATTGATCATCATACTTGTCTTCACGTAGCCGCTGATCTTGAGATAGTTGTCCATGGCGAAGAAAATGGTGGTCAATGGGCCACACAGTGCATACGCCCGCAGATACTTGACCGAGGTTTCCAGCAATGCGCCGTCGGCGCCCATCATGGAGGAAAGCGGTGTTGCCGCAAAGAACATGATCCCTCCCATCAGCACGGAGGCCAATAGGATCAGCACCACGGAGCCGGAAAACACGTTGTTGGCGGTTTCATGATCTCCCTTGCCCAGCGAAATGGAAATGGGAACCGATGCTCCCACGCCGATCAGGTCGGCCACGGAAAAATTGATCATCACCAGCGGCATGGCAATATTCACCGCCGCAAAGGCGGCCTCCCCGAGAACGCGGCCGATGAAGGCTCCCTCGATGATATTATAAACCGACATCGCAAACATGCTGATCATCCCCGGCAGGGCGATCACAAAAAAGAGCCTCCAGGGCGGCATGGTTGCATACATCACTTCTGCTTTCGTTTTCATTCCGAACGATCTCCATTCTCAAATCAATTCCCCCAAGGGGATCTTTATCGGGCTCTCTCGCCCCTGAGCGCCTCAAACGGTTGCCTTCGCAATGGCATCTTTCAGAATTGCGCGCTCTTCCTCGGTGTAGCTCCTGCCGTAAAAGGCGGCATTGTTCCAAACCAACTCCTCCAGCGTGGCCGGGGCCATGCCGTTAACGTCCGCACCCGCGTTGAACTGACCATCCACCAAGGAGAACAGTCGAGCCGCCACGGTGGAGCTTCGGTCGTTGTGGATGTGGCCGCAAATGGAAAAGGACTGCCCAAAATAGTGGCTTCGGCTCCAAGAGAGCTGCGGAAAATGCTGCATATGCAGCTCGATGCCGTTTCTCTTGAGAGAATACTGCTCGCAAACGCCAACAAACAAGCGGCTCAGCTCCTCCTCTGAAAATTTTCGGATCCAATCGCGATCGTGATTTCCGAGGATCAGGAGCTTGCGGGGCGCGATGCGCTCCAGAATGGCGGCAGGATCGGTCTTGCATCGGAAGAACACATCGCCAACCAGATAGAGCAGATCCGTTTTTTTCATGCGGCGGTTGATATTCTCCACCAGCGTCTCGTTCATCTCCTCAATGCTTTGATACTGCGGTCGACATTCCCGCAGAATATTTTCATGACCGAAATGGGTATCGGCTAAAAACATCTCCATACCGTTGTTCCTCCCTTCCCGAAGCTTCCGTGCGCCTCCGTGCTCTTATGCCGGCAGACGCCGCCGCAACATCTTTTTTCATTATACCACAAAGCCGCGGGAATTGCAAGCCCTTTTTTCGCCGCTCACGGGTGGAGCTTTTCACAGGCATTGCAAAGGCGAGCGGAAGGAATTCCCTTCCGCTCGCCCTCTTCTATTTCCTTCTGTCAATCCTCAAGCTTCGCCCTTTCGGTCTTTCCATCCAGACGGCTGCGGATAAAATTCACGTAGTCGGGGATCCGATAGAGCGTGGCACAGTTGTTTTCATGAGACCAAAAGCAATCTCCCGAGGCCTCTCTGACCGCAAAATAGAGATCATCGCCGGCCGTTACAAAATCCACATACTGAAAAGCATGCTGAAGAAGCGAATACCGATCGTCCAGCATCTCGCGGTCGATCAGAAGAACGTCCACGATCTCCCAATGCCAAAGATCCTTTCCAACCACCAGCCCCAGCACGTTTCTCTGCCCCGTATGCTTCAACGTGGAAAGCGAGGTGAGCGACACGTAGGCCTGAAGCCGCTGATCATACACCATGGAGAATTTGGATTGCGTATACGGGAATTTGATGATGAATTCCTCCTCCGGGCCGACCGACAGCTCGGCTCCATCCGCAGAAAGACGGTAGATCGCCACGTAGCCCATGGCAGGAGAAGCATTGATCCGATACACCGCCCACAGGCTTCCGTCGGGCGCCTGCACCACGTTGCCCTCCTCAATGCCGAAGTGCGGACGGGTTTTCACATTGGCGATCCGCTCGAACAGCTCCCGCGTGAAGAACGCGCTCGGATCATTGGAAAAGCGCCAGCTTTCCTCCCGCAATAGATCCGCACCGATCTCGGCGCTGGCAATGCCTTTGTTATATGCCTTAAAGATCCGCCCATTTGCATGGAGCACCGTGTTGGGGGCACCGCCGCCATAGGAGCATTGGAACACCGATTCCTTCATCTGCCGCGTGATGGGATCATATTCCGCCACGTACATTCGGCTCCCGTTTTCAGCCGCGTAGTTACCGATCAGATAGATGCGGTCGTTCACCTCGGTGAGGCTTCCGAACGCCACGCGCTCCACTCTTGCAACGGTCTCCCAAGTCTCTCCATCGTCCTCACTGCGCCGCAGGTAGGTGTAGAGATTAATGGTCTTTCCTTTCACGCTGTATTCGTAGGAGGCGTAGATCACGCGCGCGCCGTTTTCCTCACGCACAAGCACCGCGGGAGAATACACCACCTCAGCGCCCTCATCGGTTTCATGCCAGACATAGTGATAGAAATATTTCGATTCATTTTCGGGCGGTGTGGAGATGATCACGCGGCGGGATTGCTCCACGTTGTTCTGCGGCTCCGGCATCTTCGGATTATGAAAGAACCGAGGCATCCGCGCAAGATATTGGCCGTTGGTATAGCCTCCCTCCTCCGCATCGGGATCAAGAAAGGAGGTCTCATCGGCAGGGGTGATCACGGCAAGGCCGGTTTCCTCGTTCATGGCCAGCGTGTGGGAGGAATTCGCCTCACAAAAAGCCGTTGCATCAGCATAGCCGTTGGCATCCGAAGGGAGTGTGCGGCCGAAATAGTCGCTCAAAAAGTCGGCCACCGCCCAGACGTGACCATTCTTCACGCGCGTGACACGGCTATAGTCATTTTTATCCTGCTTCACAACAAAGCCGCGAAGCAGAGCCGAGGAGCTGCCGTCCAGCAGGGCAAGGCTGCCGCCCATCCTTTTCACCAAGGCCCTCACAAGGGCATGATCCGCCCTCATTTCGGGCGTAGCGGTGGAATTCGGATCGCCGAAATAGGTATCGCCCCAATTGGAAAACGTGCCGGACAACCGATTTGCCAGTGCAACAGCCTCGGCATACGCCGCATTTCTGGGCAACAGATCAAAGCGCCCCTGCTCTGCCATGTCCTCGCGCAGAACGGCCACGCCGTTTTCCTCAACGGCCCGAACGGTTTCGATCAGATGCAGGGCGGCAAACGTGAGGCCAAGCCCATTTTGTGCCGCAAGCACGTAGCATCCCTCCGACACGCCCGAAAAAAACGCGCCCTTGAAAAGCTCTCCCGCGGCCTTTTTTCCTGCCTCGCGGTTGCACGAGCCGACCAGGATCTCTCGATCGTGCAGAACGTCGTCGTCACAAGCCTGCACGGAGATGCCCAGCTGCTCCTCCAGATAGGATGCCAGCTGCTCCGCATAGTAGCGGTTGCCGCTCTCCTTTCCGTAAACCGCATGATAAATCTCGCCGCGTTTGATTTCAAAAAACATTTTCAATCCTCCCAAGGTCTTTTCATTATCCCCATTATATCCTATTTCCGCAAAAAAGTCAACGGGATCCGCGCACCATGCAACCCCCATCCCATTTCCCGACAAGCAAATACAAAAAGCC
>JAZRCQ010000202.1:0-6435 GCA_045659845.1 Eubacteriales bacterium | reverse complement strand
GAGCGACACGCGGATGGTGTCGCCGATGCCGTCGCACAGAAGCGCACCGATGCCAACGGCACTTTTCACAAGGCCGCGATCGCCGCCGCCGGCCTCCGTAACACCCAAATGAAGCGGATAGGAGCAGGCCTCGGAGAGCAGTCGGTTTGCGCGGATCATATCGGCAACGGTGGAGGCCTTGATCGACACCGCAATGCGATTGAAATCGAATTTCTCCAGCAACGCGATATGATAGAGCGCGCTTTCGCAAAGCGCCTCCGGCGTGGGGGCACCGTGCTTCGCGAGGATATGCTTTTCCAGCGAGCCGCTGTTCACGCCGATGCGGATCGGGATATCCCGCTGTGCGCAGGCCTTGCAAACGGCGCGAACACGCTCGTCATCGCCTATGTTGCCGGGATTAATGCGAATCTTATCGAAGCCCACCTCGACACAACGCAGAGCGATCTTATAATCAAAGTGAATATCGGCCACGATGGGAATCAGGATCCCCGCCTCCTTGATGGCAACCAGCGTTTCTGCCGCCTCAAGCGTTGGAACCGACACGCGCACCACGTCGCATCCAACCGCCTCCAGACGACGGATCTGCTCCACGGTTGCTTTGGCATTGCAGGTGTCGGTGTTGGTCATGGATTGGATCGCAATGGGAGCAGTTCCTCCGATGGAGATCCGACCGATCCTCGTGGCATTCGTTTTTTTACGGATAGAATTATAATTCATAGCGCAATCACGTCCTTGATCGAAATGAGTATCACGAAAATCAAAAGCAGCATCAAGCTGACAAAATTCACCATTCCCTCCACCTCGGGCTTCATCCTTTTTCCGCGGATCAGCTCGATGAGATAGAACAAAAGGTGACCGCCGTCCAGCGCAGGAATCGGCAAAAGATTCATCACGCCGAGGTTGATGGAAATCAGGATCAAAAGGTGCAAAACATCCAAAAATCCGGTTTTCACCGCATCATTGACAACACCTGCGATTCCAACGGGCCCCGAAACAGCCTCCATGCCATATCGCCCGGAAAAAAGCCCAAAGAGAGAATCGTAAACCATCTTCACGCAGGAGACCGACCTCCAAAAAGCGTGCTTCATCAAGCTCAGCGGCCCAAGCTTTTGATCTCTGAGAACGTAGAAATCTCGCAAGCCGATGGCCGTTCCCTGATTGTTGCCCGTTGGGAAGGTCACGTTCTCCAAAACGATCTTCTCTCCGTTGCGGCGAACCGTGAGGGAGATCGGCTGATAGCCCTTATCGGCGATCTCATAGGAAAGCTCATAGAGGGTGTGTACAGAAGAATTGCCAACCCGAAGGATCTCGTCGCCAACCTGCAAGCCTGCCGTGACGCTTTGCGAGCCCTCGGGAAAGTCCGCAACCACGGTTGTGCCCAGAGAATCCCTTGTGCAAAGCACCAAAACGATCATCAGAAGGAAGCCGAGGATCACGTTCATGGCAGGCCCTGCCAGCGAGATGAGGATCCGCTTCCAAACGCTTTGGTTGCAATAAGCCTGCTTCTCCTCCTCGGGAGAAAGCGCCAGGGTGACCGGCTCCGGCTCTGTTTCAGCGTTGGGATCGGGCATCATGGTGAAGAATTTACGGGGATCATTCTCCTCCTCGATGCCATTGCTTCCCTGCACCGCCTCCATGCCGTTCTCTCCCAGCATATTCACATAGCCTCCCAGAGGAAGCAAACGAACGGAATAAACGGTGCCGCTCTTTTTCGAGGGGATCGAGATCAGCTTCGGCCCCATTCCGATGGAGAATTCCAGCACCCTCACGCCACACAGACGCGCCACCAGAAAATGCCCCAGCTCATGAATGAAGACCAAAAAGCTGAAAAATAAAATGGGAATAATAATACTCAAGAAAAGCTCCTCACTTTCGGGGATCAACGTTTTTCTGCCACCAATTTTTCTGCTGACAGTCTTGCCAAACGGTCGAATTCAAAAATGTCCTCCACCGTTTTTGCCTTGGCGGCACGGGAGGAGAGAGACTCCACCGCTTCGCCAACCGTTTCAAAAATATCGTAGAATCCCATGCGGCGATTCAGGAAGGCCGCCACGGCCACCTCGTTTGCCGCATTCAGCACAGCCGGCACTGCGCCGCCCACGTGAATGGACTCCAGCGCAAGGCGCAGGAGCGTAAAGGTTTCCGGATCGGGCTTGCGGAAGGTAAGCGAGGCCATTTTCGTCAGATCCAATTGCGGGATCACCGCCTCGGCACGCGCGGGATGTGTGAGCGCATACTGCACGCAAAGCCGCATATCCGGCACCGACATCTGCGCGATCACGCTGTTATCACAATATTCAACTGCCGAATGCATTATGCTTTCGCGATGCACCAGCACCTCGATCTGCTCGGGCGAAACGCCGAACAAATGCACCGCCTCGATCACCTCAAAGCCCTTGTTCATCAAGGTGGCGCTATCGATGGTGATCTTGGCTCCCATATTCCAGGTGGGGTGCGCCAATGCGCGCTCCACCGTGATGTCCTTCAGTTGCTCCTTGGTGTAGCCGTAGAAGGGGCCTCCGGAGGCCGTGAGCAGGATCCTGCGAATCGCCTTGCCCTCGCCGGAACGAAGGCACTGGAAGATCGCGCTGTGCTCACTGTCCACGGGAAGGATCTCAATTCCCTTCTCCCTTGCCAGCTTCATCACGATCTCGCCCGCGCACACCAGGGATTCCTTATTGGCCAATGCAAGCCGCTTGCCTGCCGAAAGCGTTGCAAGCGTGGGGCGAAGGCCTGCCTCTCCGATGACGGAATTCAGCACGACCTCGTTTTCTCCGTGATTTTGGGAGATCATTTCGCAAACACCGTCCATGCCGGCATAAACACGAACGCTCGTGTCCTTTAGTCTCTCTCGCAGCTCCTTGGCCGCGTTCTCGTCCGACATGGCACAGGCCGCCACGCCGAATTCTCTCGCCTGCTCCTCCACGCGCGCGGCGTTTCGGTTTGCACAGAGCGCGTTCACGCGAGCACCCGTTTGTCTTGCAACGTCGAGTGCCTGCTCTCCAACGGAGCCCGTGGAGCCAAGCACCGTGACAGAGGGATAACCGTATTGCTCCATAGTGTTTCCTTTCCGATCCGACATTATTTCAGCAGATCAACGAAGCGAGTGAGAACCGTGAGCACCACCGAAACAGCGATCACCGAATCGAAGCGATCCAGAATTCCGCCGTGGCCGGGGAAGATCTTTCCATAGTCCTTGATCCCATAGGTGCGCTTGATCACCGACATGGCAAGATCGCCGATCTGCGCCACCACGGCAATGAGAAGTCCCGAGACGGCAAACATGAGATAATCAGCATGAATTTCGGGAACAATGCGCTCCACGATGAAGCCGAAGAGCAGCATGGAGAGGATGCAGAACACCGTTCCGCCGATGGCTCCCTCCACCGTTTTCTTAGGGCTCACATCGGGGATCAGCTTGTGCTTGCCGCCTCTGCCGAAGAGCATTCCGCAGAAATAAGCAAAGCTATCGGTCACCCATGCGCCGATAAAGGCGATCAGATAGATATATTCTCCATTGCTCACCCAATCGTGAACGATCTGAAGGCCAAACATACCCACGAGGATATAGAATACGCTGAAATAGGCCGCGCCGATCTGAGAAACATTGTATTTTCCATGAGAAAAGATCAGGATCCCAAAGAAATACAGCGCAGTCACGGCCAGTGCCGCAAAGGCCACGGACTCCACCGTTTCGCGGTAGGTGGGCAGATAGCGGATCAAAAACGGAAAAACAGCCGCCGTTAAATAAAGCGGCGCAGAAAGGCCCCAAGCCTTCTTCAAACCAATGCAAGCCAGCATCTCATAAACGGCCAGCATGGAGCAAACCGCCACGCCGATGGGAAGTGCCACCGTCTCCGAAAAGATCAGAATGGGCACCAAAACGCAGATCGCAACGATCGCGGTGATGATCCTTTGTCTCATAGTCGATCCCTTTCTCAAACGCCGCCGAATCGGCGTTTTCTCTTATAGAAGGCCGCAATGGCCTCGTTGACGTCCTCAGGCGAATAATCGGGCCAGAGGACCTTGGTGAAGTAGTATTCTGCATAGGCCGACTGCCAAAGCAGGAAATTCGAGGAGCGAAGATCTCCTCCGGTTCGCACGATCAGATCGGGATCGGGAGAGCCCTTGGTGTAGAGATGGGCGGAAATATCCTCCTCGGTGATCTCGCGCTTGCCCTCGGCGATCAGCTCATTGCAGGCGTGAGCAATCTCCTCTCTGCCGCCATAGTTCACGGCAACGTTCAGAACGAAATATTTATGCGCCGTTTTCCGATCGGCCTCTGCCATCTTCTCCCGCAGCTCGGGAGGAAAAATAGAAAGATTTCCCACGAAACGGAAATGCACATTGTCATCGGTATCCTCAAGGCACTCATCCAGATAGTCGTTGAGGATCTTCATAATGGAATCCACTTCCTTTTGCGGGCGCTTCCAGTTTTCGGTGGAAAAAGCGTACACGGTCATATACTTCATGCCGATCTTCTCGCAGTATCTCGCGATCTTGCGAAAAGTGGATGCACCGTGCGAATGGCCAAATTCGCGAGGCATTCCCCGCTCCTTTGCCCATCTTCCGTTTCCATCCATGATAAAAGCGATGTGCTGCAGCCGCTCATCGATCACGGGGATCTCAGAAGCCTTCTCCTTCTTTTTCCAAAACATGACTCTCTCTCCAATTCTATAAACTAACAATTTGGGGTGCCGCAAACCGCAACACCCCACAGGGGGAGTGAAATCACTCCGCTCCATGCCAAGCTCCTCAGAGCTGCATGATTTCCTTTTCCTTCTTCGCAGAAATCTCGTCGATCTGCTTGATGTACTTATCAGTCAGATCCTGAACCAGCTTTTCGCTGCTCTTCTGCTCATCTTCGGTCATTTCGCCGTCCTTCTTCAGCTTCTTGATCTCATCGTTGGCATCGCGGCGAACGTTGCGAACGGCCACACGCGCATCCTCTGCCATCTTCACGATCTGCTTGGCAAGGCTCTTGCGGTGCTCCTCAGTGAGCTGGGGGAAGATCAGGCGGATCACGGTGCCGTCATCGGCAGGGGTAATGCCGATATCGGAGGCCAGGATCGCCTTCACCATTGCCTTCAGAGTGGAGCGGTCGTAGGGTGTGATGGTGAGCGTTTTGGGATCGGTCACTGCCACCGATGCCATATCCACCAAGCGAGTGGGGGCACCATAGTATTCAAAGGTCACCTTGGAAACCACTGCGCTGTTTGCCTGACTTGCGCGGATGGTGGAAAGGTTGCTCTCGTATGCGGAAACGCTTTTTTGCATTCTCTCTTCGGTGGCTTTCGTATTGTATTTCATAATCATTTCCCTTTCTGTTTTGTTAATATGTTTCGGTTCAGTTGTGAATTTCGGTTCCCACAGACTCGCCCATGACCACGCGATAAATATTCTCGGGATCTGCCAGACCGAAGGCATATCCATTGATATCATTGTCCATGCAGAAGATCGCGGAGGTCATATCCAGCGCTCTGAGATCCTCCTCGATGATCCTGCGGTAGGTCACCTCGGAATACCGCACGGCATCGGGATCGCGTTTGGGATCGGCACTGTAGATTGCATCGATATTTTTTGCCATCAGCACGCATTCCGCCTTGATCTCAGCCGCACGAAGCACTGCCGCCGTGACCGTTGAAAAACACGGAACGCCGAGTCCGCCGCCAAACACGACCACCTTTCCCGCTTCAAGCGCACGAACCGCGTCACGCGCGGTGTAAGGATCGGCAAAGGAGTTCATATCCACCGAGGTCATCACCACGGCATCCATTCCCTCGCGGATAAAAACATCCTGCAGCGCGATCGCATTGATCACGGTTGCCAGCATTCCCATATGGTCGGCGCGGCAATGATCCATGCCGGTACCCTGCCGTCCTCTCCAGATATTGCCCGCTCCAACGATCACTGCCACCTGAACGCCTGCGTCCACGCAGCGCTTGATCTGCTTGGCTACCTCGGGAAGAAAATCAAAATCCAAAATCCCGTTGCTGCTTGCCATTGCCTCGCCCGAAAGCTTCAGCAAAACGCGTTGATACTTGGGTTGTGCCATTCCAATCATCTCCAATCTTCCTATTGTCATATTCCCTTATATTTTACTACAAATCCGTCGTTTTGTAAACAGTTTTTTTGTAAAAAAATCGGATTTCTTCAAAATATTCTCGCTTTTTTTCGATTTTCAAATCAGATCGCGCTTTTGAGACAAAAAAGATCCGATGCGATCGCATCGGATCCCGTTGCGCCGCAAGAGATTCTGCATCCAAGTGCGCGCGTTCGCAGCTGCGTCCTCCGGCTTCATCCTGCAGCCCCCTCTGCAAATGAAAGCATTTGCGCAGGGGTTCTCATGCATAATACAACAACAAAAATCGGGAACCATGCAAGCATGGTTCCCGATTTTTGGCGCGCCGTAAGGGATTCGAACCCCTGACCTTT
>JAZRCQ010000201.1:0-26981 GCA_045659845.1 Eubacteriales bacterium | reverse complement strand
ATGTGAGTGCTGTGCCTACAGCCGCAAACGGTCTATATTCTGCACAATAAATAAAAAAATGGGAGAATCTCCGCAAATGTGGAGATTCTCTCGTAATTCGGCTCTGCCGAATAATTATCTCTTGGAGTTTTAGCAATACCGTTTGATATCGTGTACATCGTGGAAATTCGTGTGATATCGTGCATTTATCGTGTGTTTTCGTGCGATATCGTGAATATCGTGAGTATCGTTTGATAAAGTGTTGCACCAAATTTGCACCAAGATCACACCAACATTCAACGCCTATTCAGCTCGTCAAATTATAATTGGCTCAAGTGAAAGATTCCTTGTTTTTCATTACGAAGTTATAGTTCAGTTCGTTTAAATTATCTTCATAATCGCAGAAAGCACTATCACATTCTTCAAGAATTTCATCAATTACGTCGTTTTCCAACTCGTCCAACATTTCCTCTCTCTCATCTCTATCAACAGGAATATCACGTCCAAATGCTGAAATTGCTTTCTGACAAATAGCTACTGTTGCATTTGCTCCGATTGCGGTAAATGCACCTACTAATTCGTTAGAGAAATTACCGCTGGAATTATAGAAAAACTGAGAAAAGCCTCCGTTATTAACTTCCATTTCAAGTGTTTGTGTAATATAGAAGATTCGTTCCGCTTCGCTCAAAACAGACATATCTTCGCCATACTTTGTTTTATTGTCAAGATGCTCTGTCATTGCCACAACAAAATCGTTTGTGTCTGCGAGATTCCAAATGCGTTCCATATTGTCATTCCCTTTAATGGCCTTGTCTTTCTTCTTAAACATATCGAATAATCCCATAAGTTGTATCCTCCGTCAAATTCAAGTTTATCGATTAGTTAGATTATACCATAAAAACGGCGAAAAGTAAATAGAACGGCTCAATTTTTATACAAATTGAACCGCCCTATAAAACACAAAAAGCCCTGCTGAAGCAGAGCTTTTTGTATATAAGAAATAAGTGATTATCTCTTCGAGAACTGAGGAGCGCGACGAGCACCCTTGAGTCCGTACTTCTTTCTTTCCTTCATACGAGGATCGCGAGTAAGGAAGCCGGCTGCCTTCAGAGCAGGTCTGTTCTCAGCGTCAGCTGCAACGAGTGCGCGTGCCAGACCGTGGCGGATTGCGCCTGCCTGACCGGAGATACCGCCGCCCTTCACGGTTGCGATGATATCAAGCTTACCCTCAGTACCGGTTACGCCGAAGGGCTGATTCACGATCAGCTTCAGGGTTTCCAGACCGAAATAATTATCAACGTCTCTGCCGTTCACAGTGATCGCGCCGGATCCGGGAACGATGCGAACGCGTGCAACGGACTTCTTTCTTCTTCCGGTGCCGTAGAAATAGGGCTTAGAACTAGTATACATTTCTTGTGTCCTTCCTTTCTCTCAATTAAAACTCATATGCTTCGGGCTTCTGAGCCTCGTGAACATGAGTTTCACCGGCATAAACCTTCAGACGAGTGAATGCTTTTGCACCCAGGGTGTTCTTGGGCAGCATGCCCTTCACAGCGGACTCCATTGCCAGCTCGGGCTTGGTTGCCATCAGGGTCTTATACTGAACCTTCTTCAGACCGCCAATGTAGCCGGAGTGGTGAATGTGATACTTCTGCTCCAGCTTCTTGCCGGTGAGCACTGCCTTGTCGGCATTGATGATGATCACGAAGTTGCCGCAATCAACGTGAGGGGTGAACTCGGGAGCATTCTTGCCGCGCAGAAGATCTGCGGCAGCCACAGCAGTTCTGCCGAGAGGCTTATTTGCTGCGTCCAGAATGTACCACTTGCGAACAACTGCTTCTTTTTTCTGCATAAAAGTGGACATTGTTGTGTTTCCTCCAAATCAAAAATAATGGTACTTTTTTTCATGCTCGCATATTATACCATATTCACGCGGGCTTGTCAATACCTTTTTTGAATTTTTTTCAATTATTTTAATTTAGCACGGTGAAATCTCTCGTTTTCTCGCTTTTTTGGGCTTTTTCCTATCATTTCCCCGTGCATCAGGTCATTTTTTTGCAAAAAAATAGCAATGAACCGGGGTCCATTGCTATTTTCAGCAGAATGATCAGTCGGCGTAAACGCTAACCTTCTTCTGCGACTTGCTCTTGTGCTCGAACTTCACGGTGCCATCAATGAGGGCAAACAGCGTGTAGTCCTTGCCAACGCCAACGTTTTCACCGGCGCAAACGGCGCTTCCGCGCTGTCTGATGATAATGTTGCCGGCGAGAACGTGCTGTCCGTCAGCCTTCTTCACGCCAAGGCGCTTAGACTCACTGTCGCGGCCGTTCTTCGTGGAACCTACGCCCTTCTTATGAGCAAAGAACTGTAAACTGAGCTTCAACATCATTCTTTTCCTCCTATTTGAAATTGGGGTTTGGCGAAAGTTAACTCTCGTAGGGCTTGTCTTGAACGCTCACGTCCAGATAATCCCCGTATTCTTCCAGCATATCGCTGAGCTGCAGATAGTATCCCATGATGATTCCCGACACCGCATAGCGCTTGTAATCGTCGGATTCAAACTCAGGAAGCGCCGCCTTTGCGCAAACGCGGATCCTGGTGTCACCCTCGGAAATGTCGTAATCCACTCTGGAATCGTAGGCAACCTCAACGGTGTTGATCAGGAACATGGTCATGGAAGAAACCGCGGCGCACAGAATGTCGTCGCCCTCCTCACCGTAGCCGGTGTGGCCCTGCTCCTCGAAGCCGTAGAAAACTCCGCCGCTTCTGAAAAACACGATTTTCGTCATGTTCTGTCCCGGCTGATTGATCAGCCCTCGATCTTCACGATCTGAACCTTGGTGAAAGGCTGTCTGTGACCGATCTTCTTCTTCTCGTTCTTCTTGGACTTGTACTTGAAGACGTAGATCTTCTTGTTCTTACCGTTCTTCAGCACCTTAGCGGTAACCTTAGCGCCCTCAACGGTGGGAGTACCAACCTTGAAGCTGTCGCCCGTGGACAGAGCCATCACGCTGTCGAAAACGATCTCGTCTCCTTCAGCCACTTCGAGCTTCTCAACGAAGATGATGTCCTGCTCGACTACTTTGTACTGCTTTCCGCCGGTTTCGATAACTGCAAACACGAAAAGCACCTCTCTTTCTTTATAGACTCGCTGATTCAAGGCGATACCAAAATCGGCATACTTAAAAAGGCCTTTTTCAAGCGGCATATTATTATACCACGCCACCTTGCCTTTGTCAAGAACTTTTTTCAATATTTTTTCACTTTTTTACTGTTTTTCGGAAAAAATCCCTTGCTTTTTCCGAAATTGCATGGTATAATAATGAGGTGGCGACCTCACGCCGCGTTCCTTCCTTTATATATAGCTTCGCCTGCATAGTTAAATGGATATAATAGCCCCCTCCTAAGGGGTAGTTATGGGTTCGATTCCCGTTGCGGGTGCCAAGGATCTCCATATTGCTTCTGCGATATGGGGATCCTTCTCATTTCTCCATGGAATGGAGCCCCGCAATTTGCTTGCAAATTGCAGGAACGCGCGATCCGCCTCGCTTCCCCTGCCGCCGCACATCGGCGCGCGTTTGGGTTCAGATTCCCGTTGCGGGTGCCAGAAAAAGACTCAGGATTGTATCCAATCCTGAGTCTTTTTCAGCTAAATCCGCCTTCTGCGGAATAAATCCGCTTCGTGGATGAAATCGCTGCGCGATGAAATCTTGCTTCGCAAGGATAAAGAGAGGCGGATTTGATTTCATCTGAGGCGGCACGCCGAAGATTTCATCCAAACTCGTTTGGATTTCATCCTGCCAAGCAGGATTTCATTCTTGATTTTCTTTAAAAGCTGTGCTATACTTATGTCAAGAGGTGATTATTATGGCAGAAAATAAGCTTGCAGATTTATCTATGGATTTTGCGGTCAAAATATTGAGGATAGCCGATGCTGCAAAGAACAATATGGATAATTGATAATATGATCGGTAACATTGTAAAAGTCATAGTTGATAGACCGCTCGGATCCGCTCATCCAAAGCACAATGATTTAATATACAGTGTTAACTACGGTTACATCCCCGAAGTTTTTGCTCCTGACGGTGAAGAGCAAGATGCCTATATTTTGGGTGTAAATGAACCTGTTACGGAATTTGTCGGAAAGGTTATCGCTATTATCCATCGACTGAATGACATTGAGGATAAATGGGTTGTAGCTCCTGAAGGCAAGTCTTTCACAAAGGAAGAAATCACGAATTCGGTTGCTTTTCAAGAAAAGATCTTTGATATAGAAATAGTGATGTAAAAAGCACCCATTAGGATTTTGTATCCTTTTCATCAATTTACTCAAATAAGAACGCAGAATAGGATACAATTATTTGTGCCTAATCTGCGTTTTTTATTGCTTTTTAGGGGCATTTTTGCTCTTACAAGACATAAAAAGCCTATTTTGCGATAATAAGAGCCTATATTTCGGAGATGTTTGTGCCTTCGGTGGATGGGCTGTTTTGGCTTTCGTTAAAATTATGGGTATTCGTTAAAACTGTGGTATATCGTTAAATTTATGGGTGCAATCGTTAAAATATAGCCCACGAACAACAAAAAGTGTTGAAAAATTTTGTTTTTGTGATATAATTTATTTGATAAATTACAATTTACAAAGGAGGCAATGATTAAAATGATTTTTAAAATAAAATGCGATAATTGCAATATAGAGTATGAAATCAATCACGACTCTCCTGAAAACGTACATACAACGTATGTAATTTGTCCTAAGTGTAAGAAAGAAATTTATGCTGCGTCAGATTTTGGTTTCGGACCTGTATGGCCTGCGTACATGCATTTGGGAAGTAATTTGTTTTTAATTGTTACCTTTTTCAACGATAATCAGTATGAAATAAAAGATGGATCCAATTTTAAAAAAGAGATTATTATTCCGAAAAGATATGTAAAGGGTAATTATAAATACCATTTTAAAATATTGGAGTATATTCATAAAAACATAAAGGAACTTGTTGATGCAAGTGATATCAACGTTGAATAAGTGTTAATTTAACCTATCGCTAAACTTGAACCAATTTTTGTGAAAAATGCACCCATTGACCTCGTTTTGCACCCGTTGGTGTTAAAATGCACCCATTAGGATTTTGTATCCTTTTCATCAATGACTCACAAGCATCCGAGGATTGTCACACATTGGCGGTCCTCGGATGCTTTTTGTTTCCGGGGATTCTCCCCCGTGATTGATCCGCAGATCGCTCGCACCGAGCTCCGCAGTACCTTTTGGCACCGCGGAGCTTTTTTCGTTCCCTCCCGCCTTCCCTATCCATTTTTGACCTTTGCGCGAAAGTCAAAGAAGGTCAAAAATCGAGATTTATTGAGAAAACCGCAGAAAAACACGCTCTAACCGTCCTTCAACGGTCCCCTTCGATCTTCTTTGCTCTTCTTTGACTTTGACTTTCTTTGACTTTCGATGTATAATATTTGTGAAAAAGGAAATCCATCAATAGGAGGTTTTTGATATGCTTTCGGATATGATCGCTGCCATGATCGAGGAAATGCTCAACGAGGGGAACGGCACGCTGGAGCTGCAGCGGAATGAAATGGCCTCCCGCATCGGCTGCGTGCCCAGCCAGATCAGCTACGTGATCTCCTCCCGCTTCACCCCCGAGCGAGGCTACGTGATCGAATCGAGGCGCGGCGGCGGTGGCTGCATCCGCATCGTTCGCAAGCGCATGGCGCAGGACGAATATCTCATGCACTTCTTCTGTGCCATCGGAGGCGAGATCGAGGAGAGCGAGGCCAACGCCTATCTCAAAAATCTGGCCGACAACGGCTTCCTCACCGAAAACGGTTACCTGCTTTCCCGCGCCGCACTGTCGGGGGCTGCGTTGGCCTCCGTGATCCCCTCTCAGCGCTCTCGCCTGCGAGCCGAGATCTTCCGACAGATGGTGCTGGCACTGATGAATGGCTGACATCTCCCTTGATTTTTTCTCTGCAAACAGAGATTGCGACATTTTTTTCGGTTGCAATGCGATATAATGGAACGTAAGAAGCCGATCCTCAGATCGGCGACGGAAAGGAATTTGGCTATGTTATGTGAAAAATGCAAAAAAAGAACGGCTACGGTCTTCTACAACGAAAACATGAACGGCAAGGTCCGTTCCTATTCCCTTTGCGGCGAATGTGCCGCCAAGCTTCATGAAAAGGGCGAGCTGCAGGACATCACCTCGATGGTTGGCTCCTTTGCAGATCCCTTCTCCGAGTTGCAGGATCATTTCTTCTCGGGCTTTTTCGGCATCTCCCCCCAAAAGGAGCTGCGCCCCGAGCGGAAATGCCCCTCCTGCGGAACGGTGTATCCCGAGATCGCCAAGAGCGGAAGAGTGGGCTGCCCCGAATGCTATTCCGTGTTTGCGGACGAGCTTTCCCGCCTGCTCCAATCGGTTCACGGAACCACCTCTCATATCGGCAGCGTTCCCGCCCGACAGAGGGCGATGCAGGAGCGCACCGAAAATCTCAAGCGTCTGCGTGCCCTGCAAAAGGAAGCCGTTGGACGCGAGGACTACGAAACAGCCGCTCGCTTGCGGGATGAGATCCGCGCCTTAGAGCAGGCAGAGGAAAAGGAGGACGCTTGATATGGCATGGTACACAACCGTTGGCCGCGATGCCGACACCGTGATCAGCTCCCGCGTTCGTCTCGCCAGAAACATCGTGGGCTATCCCTTCGCCTCCCGACTGGAGGCCTCGGGCGCAAACGAGATCATTGAAAAGGTGAGCGCGCCGCTGGAGACCGCAGGCTTCCGCAGGATCAATTTCTCCGATCTCTCCCCCGTGATGGCCACCTCCTACGTGGAGCGGCACTACGTGAGCCCCGATTTCGCCACCAAGGATTCCCCCCACGCTCTTCTTCTGCAGGAAACGGGCGGCATTGCCGTGATGGTTTGTGAGGAGGATCATCTCCGCATTCAGAGTATTCTTCCCGGCCTTTCGCTGGAGGAGGCCTATAAAAACGCCTCTCGCGTGGAAAAACGGCTGGACGAGGAATTCGATTTTGCCTACAGCGAAAAGCTGGGCTATCTCACCCACTGCCCCACCAATCTCGGCACGGGTATGCGCGCCTCCGTGATGATGTTTCTTCCCGCACTCACCAAGGGCGGCTACATGAATTCCCTTGCCGCTCAGCTCACCAAGATCGGATTGACCGTGCGCGGTCTGTTCGGCGAGGGAAGCGGCTCGGCAGGCTTCCTCTACCAGATCTCCAATCAGATCACCCTCGGCATTTCCGAGGAGGACACCCTGAAAAAGCTGGACGATGCCGTGGCACAGATCACGGAGAGCGAGCGACGCGCCCGAAAGGCGATCACGGGAGAGGCGCTGGAGCGCCTCACCGATCAGATCCTGCGGGCGGAAGGCGTGCTGAAATATGCCTACCGTCTTTCCTCCTCCGAGTTCATCAAGCTCTCCTCGGAGGTGCGCTTCGGCATCGCCCTCGGGATCGTTGGCGACGTCACCTACGAGCAGCTCGGTCTGCTTCTGGTTGAAGCAATGCCCGCCACGCTCACTCTTTCCGCCGAAAGCACGCCCAAGAACGAGGCGGCAAGGGACAAGCTCCGCGCGCAAAAGGTGCAAGCCGTCCTTCGGAACGCGCCGCCCTCCGAGAGCGCAGGCTGAGCATCGGAAATTCCAAAGAAAGGAAACGGCCTCTCCGCCGTTTTGGGTAATCGAATATGGCAACTCATTTCACTCAAAGAGCACAGCACGCGCTGAACCGCTCCATGCAGGCAGCCGCCGAGCTGGGCCACACCTATATCGGCTCCGAGCATCTTCTGCTGGGGCTTTCGGAGGAGGATGGCAGCATTGCCGCCAACGCGCTTTCCGACAAGGGCGTTTCCCCTGACGCCGTGCAGGAGGCGATCGTTCGCATGGCAGGCAGAGGAACCCCCGGCGAAATCTCGGGGGCAGACATGACTCCCCGCACCAAGCACATCATTGAAGGCTCCTATGAGCTGGCCCGTCGCTATGGACAGGAGCACATTGGCACCGAGCATCTTCTCTTCTCCTTGCTGGAGGAGCGGGATTGCGTTGCCGTGCGGATCCTGGAGGCGCTGGAGGTCTCCGTCGGCGACCTGCAACGCGATCTGCAAACGCTTCTGAGCAGCTCCCCCTCCGGAGAGGAATCGCCTCGCAGTCGACGTGAGCGGGATGGGAGCTCGGAAAAGAAAAAGGGCGGCAGCTCCAAGCTGGACTCCTCTCCCACGCTGAAAAAATACGGTCGGGATCTGAACGCCGCCGCTCTGCAGGGCGGGATCGATCCCATCATCGGCCGCGACACCGAAACCGAGCGCGTGGTGCAGATCCTTTCCCGCAGAACCAAAAACAATCCTTGCCTCATCGGCGAGCCCGGTGTTGGCAAGACCGCCGTGGTGGAAGGACTTGCTCAACGCATCGTGGAAGGCAACGTTCCCGAAAATCTGCGCGACAAGGTGATCGTGACGCTGGATCTGGCGGCCATGATCGCGGGAGCAAAGTATCGCGGGGAATTTGAGGAACGCTTCAAGGGCGTGATGGAGGAGGTGCGAGGCAATCCTCACCTGATCCTCTTCATCGATGAGATCCACACCATCGTCGGCGCAGGAGCGGCCGAGGGTGCGGTGGACGCCGCCAACATCATCAAGCCGGCTCTGGCGCGCGGCGAAATGCAGGTGATCGGCGCCACCACCGTGAACGAATATCGCAAGCATATCGAAAAGGATGCCGCGCTGGAGCGTCGCTTCCAATCGGTGACTGTTGGTGAGCCCACCCCCGAGGATGCCATCCTCATTCTTCGCGGACTCCGCGAGAAATACGAGGCGCACCACGGCTTGAAGATCACCGACGAGGCGTTGGAGGCCGCCGTGAAGCTTTCCGTTCGCTATATTGCCGATCGATTTCTGCCCGACAAGGCCATCGATCTGATCGATGAAGCCGCTTCCCGTTTGCGAATCTCCGCACACACCTCCCCCGATAGCCTCAAGGCTCTGGAGCAAAGGCTGAAGGAGCTTTCCGTTGAAAAGGAGCAGGCCGTCCAAGGGCAGGATTTCGAGACCGCCGCCCGTCTGCGCGACGAGGAGGCCGCCGTCACTGAGCAATACAATGCGCAAAAAAACGAGTGGGAATCCTCCGCCTCCTCCGCCTCTCCCGAGGTGCGGGAGTGCGATGTGGCCGACGTGGTCACCCAATGGACGGGCATTCCCGTGAACCGTCTGCTGGAGGAGGAAAGCGAGAAGCTGCTTCGCCTCACCGAGCTGCTCAAGCAGCGCGTGATCGGGCAGGACGAGGCGGCAGAAGCGGTGAGCCGCGCCATTCGCCGCGGCAGAATGGGACTCAAGGATCCCAAGCGCCCCGTTGGCTCCTTCATCTTCATGGGCCCCACGGGCATCGGAAAGACCGAGCTGGCCAAGGCGCTCACCGAGGTGATGTTTGGCAATGAATCGGCAATGATCCGCTTGGATATGTCGGAATACATGGAGAAGCACAGCGTATCCAAGCTGATCGGCTCGCCCCCCGGCTACGTTGGCTACGACGAGGGCGGTCAGCTTACCGAAAAGATCCGCCGACGCCCCTACTCCGTGGTTCTGTTCGACGAGATCGAAAAGGCACATCCCGACGTGTTCAACGTGCTTCTGCAGGTGCTGGAGGATGGCGTTCTGACCGATGCCCAGGGCCGACACGTGGATTTCCGCAACACCATTCTGATCCTCACCTCCAACGTTGGTGCCACCGAGGCCGCCGCCACCAAGTCGATGGGCTTTACCGCCGCCGTTGCCGCCAACGATGATGCCGCCCGAAGGGCAAGAATGACCGAGGCGCTCAAGCGCACCTTCCGTCCGGAATTTCTCAACCGTATCGACGATATCATTGTGTTCCGCGCCCTCTCCGAGGAGGATATCCGCGCCATCGCCGAGCTGATGCTCGGAGAGGTGCAGAAGCGGATCGAGGGCTTGGGGATCCGGATCGAATTCCACGAATCGGTCTCCGCGCTTTTGGCCAAGGAGGGCTTTGATGCCGCCTACGGTGCCCGCCCGCTTCGCCGTGCCGTGGTGCGCCTGATCGAGGATCGCGTCTCCGGCGAGATGCTGGAGGGCCGCATCACCGCAGGCAAGCGCTATCTGGCCTCCGCGGAGGACGGTGCCGTGGTCTTCGCCGAGGAGGCTGCTCCGACAGAATAACACCGCTCAAATGGGCAGAGGTCGCTCAAATGGCCTCTGCCCACCTTTTTTCAACAAAAAAATATTTTTTTCAAAAAACCTCCACAAAAGGAAAAATATATGTTATAATAAGTATAGATAGGTGATTACGGTAAAAAGGAGGTCGTCATGAAGAAAAAATCCCGTTTGCTTTGGTTGATCCCAACGGTTTCTCTGCTCCTGCTCGGCCTTCTTGCCGGCACGGTGCTGATCATCAGCGGAGGCTCCCAGCCCTTCACGGGGAAGATCGCAGAATACTGTGATGCCTTGATGGAGGCAGGCTTTCCCGAGGACTATGCCGTGGCGCTTACCAAGCTCCATCTGCTTCACCCAACCTGGGAATTCGTGCCTCTGAGCATCACCGACACCAATCCCGACTACGTTTGGGATCACGTGATCGACAAGGAGACCGAAAATCCCCAAACCAATCTCATCTCCTCCTCCGATTCCTATCGGGATTATCATCATGCCTTCAACCGCGAGGTCTACGACACGGGCTTCTATCAGCCCTCCCGCGCGGCGGTGGAATACTTTATGGATCCCCGCAATTTCCTCACCGAGGCCGATATTTTTCAGTTCTTCGATCTTTCGGGCCCTGCCGTGACCGAGCAGGAGACCGTGGAGGCCGTGTTGGCCGGCACGGTTTGGGCGGAGCTGACGCTGGTAAACGGAAGTCTCTGCCCCGAATATCTGATTCAGATCGGCGAGGAGATCGGCATCGACCCCGTCTATCTCGCCGTGAAGCTTCGTCAGGAGCAGGGTGTGGAGGGCACCTCCCCCATCATTTCGGGCACCTGCGGCGACCTACTCTGGAGCTATTATAAGGACGGCGTGAAGGAATCCGACAGCGGAACGTCGGTGAATGCTCCCACCTCGGGAGAATCCCAAGAGGCGCTCACCGCGCTCAACGGACTCTACAATCCCTTCAACGTGAATGCCACGGGAAAGGGGCTCTTCCCCATCTTTAAAAATGCCATGCTCCGCGCCGAGACAGGCACGCCCTCGCAGGCCGAGGTCTGGGGCGGCCCGCAATGGAACACCCTTTGGAAGGGGCTCTACGGCGGCGCGCTCTTCATCAAGGAAAAATACGTGGATCGCTATCAATCCACCATCTATCTGCAGAAATTCAACGTAGACGGTCGGATCTCCGAAAACAATTTCTGGAGCCAATATATGCAGAATCTCACGGGCGCACTCACCGAGGGGCGAATCTTCTTCCGCTCCTATGCCGAAAACGACGCGCTGGATTCCGCCTGCCGCTTTCTGATCCCCGTTTATAAAAATATGCCGTCCTCCCCTGCTAAGGATCCCGCAAAGGGCTCCTGCACAGCCACGGCCACGGCCAATCTTCGCTACGAAACCACCGCACTTCTCACCTCGCCTCAGCTGCTCCGCGCCTCCGATGACGGCATTTTCTCCTCTGTTACCGTGGAAAAAGGCAGCTCTCTCACCGCGGCAGGACTCTTCAGCCATTCCTACGGGATCCAGGGCCTGCAGTATTCCATCAACGGCGGCCCTTGGATCGATTGCTCGCAAAACGGCACGCTAAGCCTCTCCCTCAAAGAGAATCTTCCCGACGTGGGCGAGCATATACTGGTTATCAGAGCGAAAGCCGACTATGATGCCGATCAGAAGGATAAAAAGCTCAGCGCCTTCACTCTGTGCGCCGCATTTCATTTCACCGTGACGCCGCCGCCCTCCGTGCAGGTGACGATCCATGCCGACGGAGATCCCGTCACCTCCCTGCACTATGCGGGCGACTCCCTGTCTCTTCCCGTTTGCGAGAATGAGACCTTTGCCGGTTGGCTGAGCAGCAACGGCGAGCTTTATCCCTCCGGCCACACGCTCATCCTATCCGAGGACGTCTCCTTTTGCGCCGCGCATCTCTCCCTGCGAATGCTGGACGGTGCGGCCGTTGCGCTGAACGGAAGCAATACGCTTCGCTTTTACGCCGCGCTTCCCATGGAGGAAGCAACCGCGTTGAACGAGCTGGTTCGCTTCGGAGGCACCGTGAATGAGCATCCGATCAGCGATGCCACCGTCCGTCCGCTGTCCACCAACGGCGGCGAGAGCTTTCTCCGCATCGGCGTTTCCTCCCTGCCCTGGAATTCTCCCGAGCAAGTTTTAACGGCGCAGCTCACCGCCACCGTCACCTACGCCGATGGCACCACCAAAACGATGATCGCCTCGGGCAACCCCACCGTTCGCACGCCGCGGCAGGTGGTGGAGGCGGCGCTCTCCGATCCCCTCGGCGGTTATTCGCCCGCAGAGCTGGAGCATCTCCGCTCTCTGCTAACCTGATTCAATGGAAAGGATCTTCTATGAAAACACTTGGATACTACGACGGCAAGATCGATGAATTGGATCGCATCTCCGTCCCCATGCTGGATCGTGCCTGCTATTTCGGCGACGGCGTTTACGACGTGACCTACGCGCGCAACTACCGTTTGTTTGCTCTGCAGGAGCATCTGAACAATTTCTTTGAAAGCGCCGCCCGCATCGGGATCGTCCCCAATTTCACAAAGGAGACGCTGGCCGAGCTGCTGAACGATCTGGTGCATCGCATGGATTGCGGCAATCTTTGGGTCTATTTTCAGTTGAGCCGAAGTGCCGATCCGCGCGCTCATGCCTTCCCCGCCAATCCCGTCCCCAAGCTTTGGGTGATGCTCCGTCCCGCCGAGATCCGCGATACCTACGTTCCCATGAAATGCATCACCGCAGAGGACACCCGTTTTCTGCATTGCAACGTAAAATCCCTGAATCTGCTTCCCAACGTGCTTGCCACGCAGGCGGCCACCGAGAGGGGCATGGACGAATGCGTGCTTCACAGAGGCGAGATCGTGACCGAATGCGCCCACTCCAATCTCTCCATTCTGAAGAGCGGCACGCTCCTCACCCACCCTGCAAACGAGCTGATCTATGCCGGAACGGGCAGAGCGCATCTCATGGCGAAATGCCTCGAGATGGGCATCCCCGTGGAGGAAAGAGCCTTCTCGCTGGCAGAGCTTGCGGATGCCGACGAGGCTCTTGTGACCTCCGCCTCCGCGCTTTGCGTTCCCATTGCGGAGCTGGACGGACGCCCCATCGGCGGCAGAGCCCCCCACACCGTGCGCACGCTGCAGGATGCACTCCTCAAGGATTATCTGGAGGCCACCTGCTGATCAACCCAAAAAGCTCCGTATGCCAAAGAAGGCATACGGAGCTTTTTTTGTTCAGAGCGCCAGCAGCTCTATGCAGAGCGGCGCGTTGTTCTCGGCATCCCGGAGGCCAAACGCCCCTCCTTCCATTCACTTCCTATTGGGCGTATCCGAACGTCACGCGGGCGCTTTCATCGGTTGCGAGCCTGCAGCCTGCTCCGAGCCGTCCATATTCGTTTGGATCACGTTAGCCCATGCTTCTGCCGTTCCGTTGTAGTAGGTGCGGTAGGGCATCGTTCGGAATTGCAGCCAATCGCTGCACAGGATCCGCAAGCTCTCGGGCAACGTAACAGAACCGATCCCATAAAGGTCCGCCACCGCGCCGCAGGCGATCAATTCCGTCCCCTCCCGCACGGTGTATGGCTCGGTAGAGGCCACGCAGATCAGATATTTTCCCACGTACATCTCATAGGTGAAGGACATCGGCTGTCCGTTCTCATCGTAGATCTGCGGATGGCGCCCCGCCCCTTGCTCTTCAATGCTCATAGTCGGCAGCTGAAAGCAGGGGTCCAGCGCGGATTCACCGATATAGATCAAGCCGCTTGGCAGGCTATCGTCACTCCATACCATCGAGTCGCAGTTTGCAAACGCACTGCTTTCCAAGATTCGCAGTGCCTCCGGCAGGTCAAGCTCACACAGAGAGACACATCCTGAAAAAGCATACGCTCCGATCACCTCAACCTGCTCTGCCACGGAAAAGCTCTCCAGAGAGGTGCAATCCCGAAACGTTCCATTTGGAATTCTTTTTAATCCCTTTGGAAGTGTGGCGCTTTTCAGAGAGGTACACCCCTTGAAAACTCCATGATTCAGCGTTTCCACCGTGTCGGGGATCACGATGCTTTCCAAGGCGGTGCATTCCGCAAAGGCGTACTCTCCGATCACTGTTACCGTTGGGGGAATCACGACCTCTTTGAGAAATTGATTTCCTCTGAAGCCTGCCGCGTCGATCCCCGTTACCGTCCATCCCTCGGGGCTGACCTCCGGGATCCGCAACGATTCCATCCAGAAACCGCTCTCGGCCTTCACCCACGCCGTTCCGTCCGATTGCCGATAGAAGCGCAAGCCCTCCGTATGCTCCTGCCCGTAATGGAAAATATAGCCTTGTCTGACGTTGATCCTGCTCAAAACATCCCGATACAACGGATCCCGTTTCCACTCCTCCTCGCTTCCGTAGTAGCAAAGCGTATTGCAGGAAAAGCCCCAAAAGGAGTCCACCGCACAGTACTTCAGCCTCGGCGGGATCACAAAGGTGTCCAAAGAAACCTCCCAAAAAGCCGCTCTCCCGATGGTTCCCAGCATCTCTCCGAGAAACAGATCCTTTAACGCGGTGCAATTTTCAAATGCGCGGTCTTCTATTCGGCGAACGTCATGAAAATAGACCGCCTCCAGAGCAATGCAGTCTCCAAAGGCCTGCTCTCTCACAACGTGAACTCCTTCAGACAGCACCACCCGCTTCAGATCCGTACGCCCGTAAAATGCTTTTTCCCCGATCTCACAAACAAGCTCTCCGCTCGGCGCAACGGCAGGGATCACAAGCTCCTCCGGCAATACGCCGCTCACGCCCTTCACGCGGCATTCTCCGTTTCCCATGCTTTCGTAGAGCAGAGCGACCGAGGGATCCGGTTGCATTCCCTGCAGCTCACTTTCCACCTCATTCCGTTGCGTGTAGGGATCTTTTGCCTTTTCTTCCCGATAGGTCCTCTTGATCTCGCTTCGGCTCATCTGAGAAACGTCAAAATTCTTCTCCGATAAATATTCCACGGCCTTGCGATAATAAATGGTTTCCGCAGAAACCGATACGCCAACGGTCAGAAGAAACCCGAGAACCGCCGCCGCAGCCAGCCATTTAAAAGGTCTTTTCGCGCCGCGAGCCCGATGATAGGTCATGGCTCCCGTCAAATAGCGCTCGTCCACGTTGCCCAGCTCCAAAAACAAATTTTCCGCCGTCATACCTCAATGCCCTCCTTTCTCAATCTCTCGCGCAATCGCTCTCTCAACCGATGAAGCATGGACTCCACCCGACCGCCGCCTGCCCCGATGGCTTTCGCAATCTCTGCCACGGATTGACACGCCCAATATCTCCGAAGGAACACCGCTCGCTGCTCCTCATTCAGCTCCCCCAAAAAGGAATTCAGAACGTCTCTGATCACCACGCTGTCCGCCAATGGCTCCTCGCGTCCTCCGAGGCACTGCGACAGCTCGTCGAGAACCGCCGTTCCGCAACCCTCTCCGCGTTTTTTTGTCCTTCGCTTGCGATAAAGCTCCAGCGCACGATTGCGCCCGATCGTGCCAAGATAGGCCATCATCGATCTCGGCCGCGCGGGGGGAATGGAATTCCATAGCCTGAGCATGCTGTCATTCACACATTCCTCCGCATCCTGTCGGCTCTCCAAAATCCCCTGCGCAATGCCGCCGCACAGAGCCCCGTACTTTTTTTCGGTTTCCGCGATCGCAAGCTCAGATCGGCTCCAAAACAGCTCAACCAATTCTTCATCCGTCATTTCATCGGCCTCCTTTCCGGCTTTCACCTTATATGACGCTTTTTTTCGGTCTTTCCATGCATAAGAAGCAAAAAAAGAGACAATTTCCGCATGGAAACTGCCTCTTTTTTCATTAGCCGATCTTATTCCTCAACGGGAGCTTCCTCGGCGATCTCTTCAGGCATAGCCTCTGCCTCAGCAACCTGCTCCTCCAGAATGGAGCGGATGGAAAGGCTGATCTTCTGGCGCTCATCGTCGATATCGATGATGCGAGCGTCAACGATCTGACCGATCTCCAGCACGTCGGCAGGACGAGCGATTCTCTGCAGAGCGATCTGGGAAATGTGGATCAGACCGTCCACACCGTCGATCACCTCAGCAAATGCGCCGAAGGGCATCATGCTCACGATCTTCACAGAAGCGATGTCGCCGATGGCATACTGGGACTTGAAGATGTTCCAAGGATTGGTAGCCTCGGTCTTGTAGCCCAGAGAGATTCTCTTCTTCTCGGGATCGAAGCTCTTCACGAACACCGTGATGGGATCGCCAACGGCAACCACCTCTGCGGGGTTCTTGATGTGCTTCCAGGAAAGCTCGGTTACGTCAACCATGCCGCCCACGCCGCCCAGATCCACGAATGCGCCGTAGGAGGTCATGCTCTTCACAACGCCGTCGTACACCTTGCCAACCTCAATGCCTGCCCAGAAATCAGCTTCCTGTGCGCGGCGAGCCTCACGCTGAACCAGACGGATGGAGCCGATGGCCTTCTTGCCGGGCTTCACCTCGATGATCTTGAAGGAAACGGTGGATCCAACCAGTGCGGTGAGATCGCCATCCTTCGGAACGCCGGACTGGGATGCGGGAACGAACACGCGATTTGCGTTGGTGTAGATCACCACGCCGCCCTTCACGGCCTCTGCAACCTTGCCCTCAAGCACGGTCTTTTCCTCGCAGGCAGCCACGATGTTCTGCCAGTTTCTGTCGGAGTCAACTCTCTTCTTGGAGAGCTCGGCAACACCCTCGATATCGCTTACGCGAATCACGAAGGCCTCCACCTCGTCACCCTTCTTGAAATTCTCGGTCAACTTGAATGCAGGATCGTCAGAAATCTGTTCTGCCTTGATGTACCCGGTCACGCTGGTGCCGAGGTCAAGCTGCAATTCTGCATCAGATACCTGTGTAACGATACCGGTAACAACATCTCCTGTATTTAAAGTTACGCATTTCGCGTCGAGCAGTTCTTCGAAATTTTCCATTTCGGTCATGGTTTTATATACCTCCTCTATTTCCTTGCGCGGCGTCGATGCGCCCGCAACGATTCCTATGTGTTTGGCTCCCTTCAGAGCCTCGCGGTCCAGCTCGGCCGCGCCCGCGATCCAAACGGTGGATGCACAGCCCGCGCGGCAGATCTCATAGAGCTTTGCCGTGTTTGAGCTTTCCCTTCCGCCGATCACAACGACGAAATCGCACTCCCGCGACAGGGCTTCTGCCTCGGTTTGCCTCATTTCAGTCACACTACATATTGTATCATAAATTATGCCGTTTGTACAGTACTTTTCGAGAATTTTTTGACATTGGTTCCAATTCGCCAAATTCAAGGTCGTTTGAGCGGCCATGATTGGTGTTTTTTTGTTGAAATTGCCATCTTGATAGGACAAAATTGCCTGCTCCAAGGATTTTGCATCCGAAAAAACGTGCTTTTCTCCCTCGAAGCAGCTCATGATCCCCACCACCTCGGGATGTGCCTCCGCTCCGATCAGCAGAAAGCATTTATCGGGGTGGCTGTTCTCCTTGGCAATGTTGTGGATCTTGGTGACGTAGGGGCAGGTGCAATCCAGCCAGCGGAAATTGGGATATTGCGCCGCAAGATCGCTCAGAAGCTCTCCCGTTTGCGCAGGGCAGCCGTGAGCCCGCACCAGCACCGTGACGGGATGCTCTTCATCCGCTGCCTTTGCGATCTCCTCCAGCTCCTCCTCCGACGCCGTTTTCACGCCGCGGCGGCGCAGGGATTCGTTGTAGGTCTCATTGTGGATCAGATGCCCCAACGTGTAGACCGTTTCCCCGCTTCTCGCCTCGGCCAACGCCTCCTCCAGGCGATCGGTCGCGCGCTTCACGCCGAAGCAGAAGCCCGCGTGCTTTGCAACCGTGATCTTCATGCTCCGCTCCTCAGAGGCCCAGGCGCTCCTGCGCCAAACGGTAGAGGGCATCGCAGCACTCCTCCGGAGTCATGCCCGAATTATCAAACGTCACGGCGTCCTCCGCGGCCACGGCAGGGGCGATCTCGCGATTGCGATCATTGTTGTCCCGCTCCCGCATCTCCCGCAGAACGGATTCATAGTCCGCCTCGATCCCCTTGGCCTTCAGCTCCTCATAGCGGCGCATGGCTCTGCATTCGTCGCTGGCCGTGAGGAAGATCTTCAACTCGGCGTTCGGCAGGATCACCGTGCCGATGTCTCTGCCGTCCATGATCACGCTGTTGCGCTCGGCAATGGAACGCTGGGTGCCCAGCAGAAAGCTTCGCACCTCGCCAATGGCCGAAACGGCGGAGGCATACATCGACATCTCCGGCGTGCGGATCTTATCCCCCATAGGCTCTCCGTTCAGATAGACCTGCTGGGCTCCGCTTTCATATTTCAGCTCCAGATCGATCTCGGGAAGCAGAGCCGAAACGGCCGCGGCATCCTTGGGATCGGCGTTTTTGGAGCGAACGTAGTAGCCGATGGTGCGATAAAGCGCACCCGTATCCACGTAAACGATCCCCAGCTTAGCGGCAAGCGCCTTGGCAACCGTGGATTTTCCCGCTCCTCCGGGGCCGTCGATGGCAATTTGAAATTTCATGACTTGCTCTCCTTCATTCGTTGGTTTGCGGCACTGCATAGGCCGCGTTCTCCCCCGCCACGTAGGCCGTGGAGAAGGCGATCTGCAGATTAAAGCCGCCCGTGTAGGCGTCCACGTCCAGCACCTCGCCCGCAAAAAACAGCCTCGGCATCACCTTGGATTCCATGGTGCCGGGTGAGACCTGACGCACGTCCACGCCGCCTCGCGTGATAATGGCCTCGGAGATCGGTCTGACACCGCTCACGGGCACTCGCAGGCACTTCAGCGTTTTCACCACCGTCTCGCGCTCCTCACGCGTGACGGAATTCACCTTTTTTCTCGGATCGATCCCGCAAAGGCGCACAAAGGGCTCGATCATCTTCCGCGGAAGCAGATCGTCCAGCGCGTTTCCGAAATCCCGATTCTTATATTTTTCAAAGTCCGAAAGCAGGCGCGCATCCAGCTTTTTCTCGTCCAGCGCGGGCTTCAGATCGATCTGTGCCTCATAGCCTCCCGCTCCCGCCTCCTGCAGATGCGCAGAGGCAGAAAGGACCGTTGGCCCGGAAAGACCGAAGTGGGTGAAGAGCAGCTCTCCGAAGTCCTCATAGACACAGGCTCCCGTTTTGATCTCCACCATGCGGAGCATCACGTTTTTCAGCGCCAGCCCCTGCAATTCGCCGCAAAGACGGTCTCTCGACACCAGCGGGATCAGCGAAGGGCGCAGCTCTGTGACGCGATGGCCCGCAGCCTTGGCAAAGCGATAGCCGTCACCATCCGAGCCCGTGGTGGGATAGGAAAGACCTCCCGTGCAAACGATCACGGCATCGGCTCGGCAGTCTCCCCGATCGGTGGAAACGCCAACCGCCTCTCCCTGCTCGGAAAGGATCCCCGTCACTCTCGCCCGCTGCATCTGCACGCCCAGCTCGCGGCAACGCCGCTCCATAGCCGAAACGATATCCTGCGCGCGGTCGGAAACCGGAAAAACTCTTCTGCCCCGCTCGGTTTTAAGCGGTACGCCAAGCCCCTCGAAGAAGGCTTTGGTGTCCTCCGCGCCAAAGGCGGCCAAAGCGGCGTAGAGAAAGCGCGGATTGGTGGGCACGTTGGCGAGAAATTCATTGCGATCGCAATCGTTGGTGACGTTGCATCGTCCTTTTCCCGTGATCCGAAGCTTCTTGCCGAAGCGATCGTTTTTCTCCAGCAGCACCACGTCGGCTCCATGCTCGGCCGCGGAGATTGCCGCCATCATCCCTGCCGCGCCGCCTCCGATCACGGCAACCAGCGGCACCTCAGGGGTTCTTCTTATCGTAAACATCATATTGATCCCAGATCTTTTCCAGCTCTCTGAGCCGCTCGGTCAGCTCCTCGCTCTTGCGGCGGGAGATGGCAACGATCAGCGCATTGATAATGCTCATAGGCGCCACCAAGGAATCCACGAAGGAATTGGTGTCGCTCTGCGCGATCAGAAGCTGATCTGCTCCCGCGGCAATGGGGGAATGCTGGCTATCGGTGATGGCCACCACGTCGGCCTTCTTCTCCTTGGCATACTCCACGGCGTTGATCACGCGCTTGGAATAGCGCGGGAAGCTGATGGCGATCAGCACGTCGTTTTCTTTGATGCCCATGATATGCTCAAACATCTCGCTTCCCGAGGTGGTCTGCAAAAGCTTCACGCGATCGAAGATCATGCGGAAGGAATGATTGAGAAAGCCCGCCAGCGACGAGGAGGAGCGCACGCCGAGGATATAGATGGTGTCGGCGCCGATGATCTGATCCACGGCCGCCTCAAAGGAGCTTCTGTCGATTCCCTCCAGCGTGTGGCGGATGCGATCGGCATCGGCCGAAAGCACCTTTTCCAGCACGTCGCCGTTTCCGATGATCTGATTGGTGACCTCCATGCGTTGAAAGGAGGTGAGCCGCGTGCGGATCAGCGCGCGAAGCGAATGCTGAAATTCGGGATAGCCCTCAAACCCCAGCTCGATGGCAAACCGCACCACCGTGGATTCCGAAACGCCAACGATGGCGCTCAGCCGCGAGGCCGTGAGATAAGCGGCCTTATCGTAGTTTTGAAGAATATACTCCGCGATCTTTTTTTGTCCCTTTGAGAAGGAGGACATTCCCTCCTCGATCCCCTTCAACAGATCCTGATTCATACGCTTCTCCTTCCGTTGTAACGGCAGATATACATTATATTATACCTCAAATTCACTCTAAAGTCAAACGGTTTTCCAAGACGTCACAAATTGTTTACAACTAAAGGATCTGCTCCAAAGTGGTTTTCAGGGGCAACAGTCCTTTTTTTTCATAGAATCCCGCGGCAGAGGAATTGAAGCTCCAAACGTTCAGCGTCACGCGATAGGCACCCTCCTTACGCGCATACTCGACCACCCGATCGTAGAGCAGGGAGCCAACGCCCC
This sequence comes from Eubacteriales bacterium, assembly GCA_045659845.1. Lineage (GTDB taxonomy): Bacteria > Bacillota > Clostridia > Oscillospirales > CAG-272 > UMGS1865. The sequence goes on along the minus strand of JAZRCQ010000201.1, from coordinate 5,886 downwards.
TGCCTCGCAGGTCCTCATCCACGCAAAGATCATCCAGATAGAGGGTCTTCACAGGATACAACGCGTGGCTCTGCGGGATCTCCTCCCAAATGCAGATGGCATAGCCTGCCACCGTCCCCTCCAGATCGGCCACCAGCACCACCCTTGAAGGATCCTCCAACAACGCTGAAATCTCCTCATCCGTGTATTTTCTGCCTCCGCTCCGAAAGAGATCCGGCCGTCCCTTTGCATGAACCTCCAGGATCTGCTCCAGCAACCTTGCGATGCCGCGCAGATCACGTGCCTCGGCGCGCCGAATAGAAATCTCACCCATGTCATGCCTCCTCAAAATACTGCAGAACGGTCTCTGCGGTGATCCGAAGTCCCACGGGAATCGAATCGATCCGCATCCGCTCCTCTCTTGTGTGTGCGCCGTCTCCGAGATAGCTGCCAATACAAACGGCGGGGATCCCCACGGACATGGGGATATTGCAATCGGTGGAGCCCGAACGCACGGCGCACGCAAGCCCCGAATGACGCTCGGAGACGGCAACGGCGTTGGCCGTCATTTCCGCCAGCACCGCCTCATCCACATCTCCGCCACAGGGACGAACGCCAACCTCTCGCACGGTGATCTCTCCCAGCCCCTTCTCTCTTGCCTCCTCAATACGGCTCTCAAAGAATCGACGCATCTCCTCCAGATCCTCTCGCGCGTCCGAGCGGAATTCATAGAGAAAGGTGGCTCTCTGCGCAATGGTATTCACCGACGTACCTCCCTCAATGGTGCCAACGTTGAAGGTGGTTTTTCCCCTTCCCTGTTCCGGAATATCGCAATTTCGCAGGGAAAGCAGCAGCTCTGCCGCCGAAAGGATCGCATTGCGGTTGCCAAAGGCGTTGTAGGAGTGGCCTCCCTCGGTCTCCACGGTCACCTCATAGCGATATGAGCCCACGCAACGGTTCACCACGGCATCGTATTGCCCGTCGAAGGTGTAGGCCCTTCGGAGGTTCCTTCCGTAGGCGCGAACGATCTCCTTCATGCCCTTCAGATTTCCCAGCCCCTCCTCGCAGGAGTTGGCCGCAAACAGGACTCCGCACCGACCGCGCAAGCCCTTTTGGATCACGTAGCGCAAAACGATCAGAAGCATGGCCAGGCAGGCCGTGTCGTCGCCGACGCCGGGAGCATAAAGATAGTCCCCCTCCCGCTTCACGGGGAGCGGCGTCTCGTCGGGAAACACCACGTCGGTGTGTGCGGAGAACAGGATCCAATCCTCCGTTTTTCCCTCCACGGGACACAGCACGTTGAGTGCTTCATCCACGTAGGCCTGTCCCGCGCCGGCCTCCTTCAGCCATTGCAAGCAAAAGCTCGCCCGTTGCTCCTCCCTGCCCGAGGGGGCGGGAATGGCGGCAAGCGTTTCGATCAAGGCAAGCGTTTCGGCCTCCGAGTCCTTCAAATATTGCAAAATCGCTTCGTTTAAGATCGGGTTCATATGGCATCCTCCCGTGTTTTGAACGTCTCCATTTATTATACCATTTTTTTGAAATTTGTAAAGCACCCAAACCAATATTTTTCAGTTTTGTGTCGGCGTGATCAAAAAGGGCGGCCTGCAAGCAGACCGCCCTTCGGAGGCTTTCACTCCTCCTTTTCAAACTCTTCCTTTCCAACGCCGCAAAGCGGACAAACAAAATCCTCAGGTAGCTTCTCCCAAGGCGTTCCCGCCTCGATCCCATTATCGGGATCTCCGATGGCCTCGTCGTAAACGTAACCGCAAACACCGCAAACGTATTTCATGATCATATTCTCCTTTTCATTTTTTGATTCAATATAGATTTATTGGGTTGCAAGAAGCTCCTCCGCCAAAGCGGCAAGGCGCTCCTTGTTTTCCTCGGTCATGGCCGAACGAACCGTTACGATCGTTTCACAAAATGCCAGCTCCCGACAAGCTTCCAGCTCCTGCCGCATTCTTTTGGCGGCCATGGGCGCCCAGCTGCCGTTTTCGATCAGGCCGATCCGACGGTTTCTGAAGCCCCGCTCCGTTAAGGCCTGCAGAAAGCTCCGCATGGCGGGAAAGACCTCTCCGTTGTAGGTGGTGGAGGCCAGCGCCAGCCGACGGTGGCGAAACGCCTGCGACACCGCCTCAAACAAATCGGTTCTGGCAAGATCCAGCAGCACCACGTCCCGTGCCCCCTGCGCCCGAAGCTCCGAAGCAAGCCGCTCCGCGGCACGCTTGGTGTTTCCATAGACCGAGGTGAACGCCACCGTCACACCCTCACTCTCGGGCTCGTAGGCCGACCATTTCCGATAAAGCTCCAGCATCGGCGCAGGGGATTCAAGGGAGGGGCCGTGAAGCGGGCAGATCCTGCGAAGCTCCAGCCCCTGCAGGCGAGCCAACACCTTTTGCACCTGCGCACCGTACTTGCCGACGATGCCGAAATAATAGCGTGCGGCCTCGTTTTCCCATTCCTCTTCACAGTCCAGCGCGCCGAATTTTCCAAAGGCGTCGGCGGAAAACAGGATCCCCTCGGGGCGCAGATAGGAGAACAGCACCTCCGGCCAATGCACCATCGGCGCGGCTATGAACTCCAGCTCCGTCGCTCCAAGCGACAGGCGGTCGCCGTCCTTCACCACCAACCGTCGGCTCGGATAATCCTCCCCGAAAAATTGCTTCATCATGCCAAACGCCTTCTCGGAGGCAACCACCGTGGCCTCCGGATAGGCCTTCATAAAGGCAACCACATTGGAGGAATGGTCCGGCTCCATGTGATGTAGGATCAGATAATCGGGCGTTTTTTCTCCCAAAGCGCCATGCAAGCGCTCCAGCCAAAGCTCCCCAAAGGCAGCATCCACCGTGTCCGTCACGGCGATCCGCTCATCCAAGAGAAGATACGAATTGTAGGCCATGCCGTTTGGCACGGGATACTGTCCCTCGAAAAGATCAATGGAATGATCGTTCACTCCAATATATTGCAAACGAAGCTTTTTGCTCATGTCCTTTGCTTCCTTTCCTGTACTTGCATATATATTATAGCATGACAGCATCAAAAAAACCGTAACTTAGTCACATTCTCAAAAAAAAGATGTGACCCTTACCTGCAGTTGTAATCCCGCAAGCAAGGGTCACATCTCCTCGCTCTTGTTATCTAACATCCTTTGTAATCCTCTCTTTCATTGATCTGCTCTCTGCTTTTCTCACACGGTGCTTGGAAACGCGTGCATGATCGTTTTCCCTTCGGGGAGCCGTTCGTTTCCTTTATTACCATGTCCTTCAGAAAGCGACTGTGCAAGCCGTTTCCCCTTTGCCTTCCGCTTCGCCGCTTCACCGACGTTTTTCGTACGTCCCAAGGTCAAGCTGAGATCTCCCGATCTCCCACTCCATCGAAGCGTCTGTCACCGAGGAAATTGCCCGTGAGCTACTGTTTCATCGGACTGTACCTCCTCTTTGGTTTGCATCTATAGTATAGCATAGTTCTCCCGCATTTTCAATAGGCATTTTGTAAGAAGTTAACAATTATTTTTTGTGCAAACGGCAGAAATTAAGCAAAAACACCGCTTCCTATTTACAAAACACAAAAATTATGGTATAATTAGTATGTTATGTTGCTCCGGATCCGACCAATTTCGACGCACACCCGATCACTTCCCCGCGCCAAAGCTCGCTTTTGCCCCTCTTCGGGGCTTTTTTTGCGAAATGTTAACATTTGTTAACATTAAATTAGTAAATGCCTCTTGAAAAAACGTGAAAAAGAGAGTATAATAAGACGGAAATAAAAAAGCAAGAAGCACTACCGATCTCAATTCGGAGGACTCCCATGAAAAAAAGACACCAATTTTATTATCATTTGCTGCGCCCCCTCGTGAAGCTTTTTCTGCAGCTCCGTTTCGGCTACCGTTGCAAAATGGCAAAAAATCTGCCGGAAAACTACATCGTGATCTCCAATCACACCACAAACTACGATATGCTCTTCGTAGGCTCCAGCTTCCGCCGACAGATGTATTTCGTTGGAAGCGAGCATATTGCTCGCTGGAAGCGGGCCTATAAGCTGATCCGCCACGCCTTCGATCCCATCATTCGCCGCAAGGGCGCCTCTGCCGGACGCGCCGTGATCGAAATCCTGAAGGTTCTTCGCGCAGGAGGCAACGTTTGCCTCTTCGCCGAGGGCGTGCGAAGCTGGGACGGCGTGACCGCCCCCATTCTCCCCTCCACCGCGCAGCTGGTGAAATCGGCAGGCTGCGGCCTCGTCACCTATCGGATCACGGGAGGCTATTTTGCCAGCCCCATGTGGTGCGGCTCCCGCATCCGTCGCGGCCCTGTGCGCGGCGCTCCCGTTCGCTCCTTCACCAAGGAGCAGCTGTCCGAAATGACCGTGGAGGAGATCTATGACGTGATCCTCACCGATCTGCACGAGGACGCCTATGCGCGTCAGGCAGAGGCCCCTCAGCGCTTCCGCGGCAAGGAGCTTGCCGAGAAGCTGGAAAACCTCCTTTTCATTTGCCCCGAATGCGGCGGCCGCGATACCTTCCGCTCCAAGGACGATGAGGTTCGATGCGAGGCCTGCGGACACACGGTTCGCTATGATGAATACGGCGCCATTCACGGCTCCCGCTTCACCAGTCTTAAGGAATGGTCGGATTGGCAGAAGGAGCAGGTGCTTCTGGATCTGAAAAACGGCGTTGCCTACACGGCCGCCCATGCCAAGCTCGTTCGCATTGAAAAGCACGTGGAAACCCACGTGACCGAGGGAGAGGCCGTGATGACGGCAGAGCTCCTGCGGTGCGGAGAGATGGAATTCCCCATGTCCACCGTTCTCAGCCTTGCCATGCACGATCAGCGCGCCGTGGTGTTCTCGGCCGGCAAGGAATATTTTGAGATGCTCCCCGCCGAAGGCTTCAACACCTTGAAATTCATGCTCTATTACGATGCCTGCAAGGCCTTGCAGATTGCTGAAAGGAGATAATTATGGATTTTTCCTCTAACAACATCGCTCTTTGGTCGCCCATGGTTCAGATCGGCGTGATCGCCGGGCTCGTGCTTCTTGCAAACGTGCTCTGCCGCAAGATCGCATTCTTCCGCAACAGCATGATGCCAACGGCCGTGCTTGCCGGCTTTCTCCTGCTTCTGCTCCGCAATCTCAACGTGGTTCCCATTATCAACACGAATTTCCTGGAAACCGTGACCTATCACGCCATCGCGCTGGGCTTCATCGCCCTCTCCCTCCGCGTTCCCGAAAAGAATGAGGCCGGCGGCACGCTTCTGGCAAGCAAAAACGGCGCGCTGATCGTTAGCACCTATTTGGTGCAGGGTATCATTGGCATGGTGGTCTCCCTCGGCGTGGCCTATCTGGTTAATCCCGATTTCTTCAAGGCCAGCGGCATCCTGCTGGCAATGGCCTACGGCCAAGGCCCCGGACAGGCCAACAACGTTGGCTCCACCTACGAGGCCCTCGGCATGCACGGCGGCCGCAGCTTTGGCCTTTCTCTTGCCGCCGCAGGCTACCTTTGCGCCTGCGTGGTGGGCGTGGTGTTCATCAACATCTGGAACCGCAAAGGCAAGCTCCGCCGCTCTAAGGGCGGCGAGGCCGTTTCCGGCTCGGTGGCGGTGGACACCTTCCAGCACCAGAACGAGATCCCCGTTGCGGAATCCATCGATAAGCTCAGCATTCAGGCGGCACTGATCGCTTTGGTGTATCTTCTCACCTATCTCGTCACTCGCGGCCTTTGCGCTCTGGTGGGTTCCATCGCCCCCGGCGCACTGAAAACGGTGCTTCCCCTGCTTTGGGGCTTCAATTTCATCATCGGTTCTCTTGTGGCCACCATCACCCGCGTGGTAATGAAGCGACTGCGCCGCGTGAAGCTGATGAACCGCCAGTATAAGGCGGATCGTAGCCATGTCGTTCTGTGAGCCAAGGAGT
>JAZRCQ010000200.1:0-11652 GCA_045659845.1 Eubacteriales bacterium | reverse complement strand
CCTACATTTTGGAAATAGAGGGTTTGCGTTTCGCTTTTCTTACCTGCTATGATTTTTATTTTTACGAAAATTTTGCAAGAATCGCCCGCGAAAACGTTGATATCATTATCGGTTGCTCCTTGCAACGCACCGACAGTCACGATGCACTTTCAATCATCAATAAATTTCTTTGCTATAACACAAATGCATACCTGATCCGCGCATCTGTATCGCTCGGGAAAGAATCGCAACTCTGCGGTTGCAGTATGGTAGTTTCACCAAAAGGAGAGATGCTTCTCAATATGGAGAGCCGTGTAGGACTTGGCATTTGTGAGATTGATCCAAAAAACAAATATTACAAGCCGGCAGGGCATTTGGGTAAGCTGAAATCGCACTACGAATACATTGAAGAAGGGCGCAGACCGTGGCTCTATCGAAACGGTGGCGCATCGGTGGTTCCTTTTGACGGTGTTATGAAATATCCCCGTCTTTGCGCACACCGCGGCTTCAATACAGTTGCCCCCGAAAACAGTATGCCCGCATTCGGTGCGGCCGTTGCTCTCGGAGCAGAGGAGATCGAATTTGATCTATGGTCAACGAAGGATGGCGTGCTCGTTTCCTGTCACGACAGTACGCTTGACCGTGTAAGTGACGGAGGCGGTAAAATTTATGAGCATACGTACGAGGAGCTCTTGCAGCTTGACTTTGGTGCAAAGCACGGCGAAAAATTCAAGGGCTTGAAAATCCCAACCTTTGAAGAGATTCTACAAAAATTCGCAGGTCGAGTGATTATGAATATTCACGTCAAGATTTGGGATGCAGCTTTTGAAAATCCTATGATTGAGGAAATCGTTGAGCTCATTCGAAAGTACGACTGTGAAAAGCACATTTACTTTATGACAACCAATGATGAAATCATCAAACAGGTGATGGAATGCGCACCGGACCTCAAGGTCTGTGTGGGATGGGACGGCAATAAGGATCCAATGTCTATCGTTGACCGCGCGATTGCTCTTGGCGCCTATAAGGTGCAGCTATTCAAGCCGTATTTCAATCAAGAAAGCATTGGATAAAGCGCATGCCCATGGAATTCTTTGCAATGTATTTTGGGCGGATGATCCCGAAGAAGCGAAACACTATTTTGAAATGGGCATAGACACTGTTTTGACGAATGATTATTTGACGATATACAATGCGGTGAAAGAAGATTACTGCAAGCGCAAGTAATAAAATATGAGCCTTTTGGCTTTAACCCCCCGTTTTTGGCATACTAGATCCCGATGCTTCGCATCGTCCTACGGGTTCGACTACGGGCTACGCCCTTCGCTCAGGATGACACATAGACAGTAGCATCGCCCGTGTCATCCTGAGTGGAGCGAAGCGGAATCGAACTTTTTCGTCCGAGATCCCAAACGATGCTACGCACCGTTTGATCCTCGCTATGCTAGGATTTCGACTACGCTCAGGATGACACGGACGAAAAAGCGCCGAGCAACGCGAAGGCGGGATCTCGGGCGAAAAGGAGCTTTATGTACTACGTTTACATACTCACTAACAAAACTGATATCGAAAGGAGCATTTAAATGTGAAAAAATGGATTAAATACTTGCTTGGATTTATCGGGATGTATTTTATACTCTATTTGTTCGCTCCACTTTCCGGTGTTTCGGATTTGAGCGAGTACATGCAAGAGTTTTATTGGTTAGAAATACTGATATGTGAATTAGTAGTATTCTTTGTATATATCTATTTTCAAGAAATAAACCCGCGCAAGCATACAATGATATTTGTTGAAAAAAGTGTGAAAAAAACTGTGCTAAAATCATTAACTTTTTCGGCTTGTATTTTGGCATGGTTCGCTTTGGGAATGGTTATTGCAATTCTCGTTCCCGATAATACATTTGCAAAGCTAGTATTGATTGTTTTATGGTTATTCGTGTTTCCGATATTGTACTATGCCTTTTTTTACCGAGGTATTTCAATTTATAAAAATAAAAAGATCAGAGTTTTCAATTTCAAGGTGACTACGTACATAAACGGTATAATTGAAGATATAAAAATAGAAGAACTCGATAAGACATCCAAATTGGTCGTATCAATAGACGGAAAAGAAAATGTGTTTTGGGTTTCTTCGAAATCAGCCCAAAAGTATATGAGTAAATTGCAAAAAGCGACGACTGTTGAATGATAAAATATACCTTTTGGAGTTTCCACCCCCATTTTCGACCATTTTGAGACCTTTTGGAGTCATGACCCACGTCGAGAGTGTCGTTTGTCTCACCAGAAAGTAATATGAGGTGTATATATGAATGATATAGAGTTGATTTATGACAAAGTAAAAGACAAGTACAATTTGACTTTGACCAATACCTTCGCTCTAAACGAAGGATTTACATGGGATGTCCCTGTTATTTATGGCGAATCTCAACAAGGGCGGTTTTGGTTGTACGCCGATGAGGATGTTCCTAATCCTCACGGCATAGAATTTGTCTTTTCTGTAGAATACGAAAAGCGAACTTGGTTTAGAAAGCGATTAAAAAAATGTCACCCCCATTGGCATCCGCAGACCATAGAACAAGCCATTAAGGATGTAGATGACTTCATGTTTGGCATACATCCATTTATAAAATGAGACTTTAAGGTATTACAACCCCCATTTTTCGACCATTTTGAGACCTTTTGGAGTCTCGACAACTAAGTTCGCCTGCGGCGAGTGAAGTTGCAAGCAGTGAAGTTTCGGCTGCCGCCGAAGTGAAGTTTGCGCCAAGTTGGCAACGCCAACTTTTTGTGGCGCAAGTGAATAGCAGATTACGGAGAACTTAACGTCCCTCAATCTATCTTACCCAACACCAAGGAGGAGAAAAAACATGAAAGATCCAGAACTTTGCACGAAGGCAAAATCACACAAGGAATGCGTGGAAGAGGGCAGCAGCGCGTTGCCTTTTCAAATCGGCGAATCGTCGATCGTTCCTTTTGACGGTGTTATGAAATATCCTCGTCTTTGCGCACACCGCGGCTTCAATACGGTGGCACCCGAGAACAGTATGCCTGCCTTTGGCGCGGCAGTGGCGCTTGGTGCCGAGGAAATCGAATTTGATCTGTGGTCAACAAAGGACGGAGTGCTGGTTTCCTGCCATGATGGCAAGCTCGATAGAGTCAGCAACGGCAGCGGCAAGATCTACGAGCATACTTATGAAGAGCTTTTGCAGCTTGACTTCGGCATAAAGCACGGTGAGCATTTCAAAGGATTGAAGATCCCAACGTTTGAAGAGATTCTTCAAAAATTCGCAGGGCGCGTGATCATGAATATCCATGTTAAAATATGGGATCGCAATGACGAAAATCCCATGATCGAGGAGATCGTCGCTCTCGTTCGGAAATACAACTGTGAGAGGCATATCTACTTTATGACCGCGAGCGACCAAATGATCAAGCGCGTCAGGGAATATGCGCCCGATCTGATGATCTGTGTTGGCTGGGACCGCAATCAGGATCCGATGTCTATCGTTGAACGCGCGATCGCGCTCAGAGCCTATAAGGTGCAGTTTTTCAAGCCGTGCATCAGTCAGGAGGCGATAGACAAAGCGCATGCCCACGGAATTCTCTGCAACGTGTTTTGGGCGGATGATCCGGATGAAGCGCGCCGATATCTTGAAATGGGGGCCGACACCATTTTGACCAATGATTTTCTGTCGATATACAACGCCGTTCAGGATCTGCGCGAGCGTGCGGATTGAGTGAGGAGGGGATCACTATGCTATACGATAACAGCTATGACGTCGCCGTTTGCGGAGGAGGTTTTGCAGGTATTTCTGCAGCTCTTGCGGCGGCGCGTGAGGGCAAAAGGGTTGTTTTATTTGAAAAGCAATATATGCTCGGAGGACTGGGAACTGCAGGTCTGATCACCATCTATCTCCCACTTTGCGACGGCATGGGGCATCAGGTTTCCTTTGGCATTGCCGAGGAGCTGCTGAGACTTTCGATCAAATACGGTGCGGAGGCACGATATCCCGAGAATTGGCTTGATGGCGTGGGCACTCGCACAGAGCAGGACAAGCGCTATATGGTGCAGTATAACGCGCAGCTTTTTGCCATTTTGGCTGAACAGCTTCTGATCGAAAACGGCGTTGACATTCTTTACGGAAGCTACGTTGTGGATCTTGAGACGGAGCATGGAAGGATCAGGCATCTCTTCGTTGAAAATAAATCGGGCAGAACGGCATACGGTGTGAGATCGGTCGTGGATGCAACGGGGGATTGTGACATTGCGTGGTTCGCTTCGGCTCCCACGGAGGTGTTCAAGCAGGGCAACACTCTTGCCGCATGGTATTATTACGCGGATGAAAACGGACACCGGCTTCAGCAGCTCGGCGCGGCCGACGTACTCGACGGTGAAAAATCGGAAAAGGAAAGGAAGCCGCTCATCAGCCGTCGGTTTACGGGACTTGATGGCAAGGAGCTATCGGAAATGATGATCATTTCTCACAAGACCACGCTGGAGCATTGGCTGAAAAAAAGGGAGACCAACTCCGAGACGGTGATCTCCACGATCGCCACCACGCCTCAAATCCGCATGACTCGCAAGCTTGTGGGAGAGTATACGCTTGCCCACACAGAGATGCACACGTATTTTGAGGATTCGATCGGAATGGTTTCCAATTGGAGAAGGCGTGGGCCTGTTTATGAGGTGCCGTTCAGAACGCTGTATTGCAAAGAGGTGAAAAATCTGATCGTTGCGGGGCGTTGCACGTCGGTCAATGAACCGCTTTGGGATGTGATGCGCGTGATCCCGTGCTGTGCGGTAACAGGACAAGCGGCAGGCATAGCCGCGGCAATGACGGATGATTTTTCCGCTCTCGACGTTGCGGCACTGCAGGCCAAATTAAAGGAACGCGGCGTTGTTTTGCACGAGAAGGATTTAAATTTATAAGAATATAAAAAAAGAGGAAGCTTAATATGTTGTTAAAGAAAAGTGGGGGATATGAGCCCAGAGATCCATCGGTGATTTTTCACAATGGAAAATTCTATCATTGCTACACGCGCACCACGGATCAGATCTGCGTGGCGGAGTCGGATTCCATGGAGACGCTGGGATCGGCTGAGGGGATCGTGGTTTACACTCCCGAAGCGAATAAGCCGTATTCCAAGCAGCTTTGGGCGCCCGAGCTGCACGTGATCGACGGCATCTGCTACGTTTACGTTGCCTGCGACGATGGGCAAAATGCAAATCACAGGATGTATGTTCTGACCAACGATTGCGGTTGCCCCACCAAGCCCTATCGCATGGCGGGAAAGCTCACCGATGAAAGCGACAAATGGGCGATCGACGGCACGGTATTCCGCTATCGCGATCAGCTCTACACCGTTTGGTCGGGCTGGGCAGGGGAGATCAACGATTGCCAGAATCTCTACATCGCAAGGCTGAGTGATCCTTGCACGGTTGCCTCTCAGAGAGTGCTTCTTTCCACGCCCGAGTATGATTGGGAGAAGCGCGACTGCGTTGGCGACGGCGTTGGACTTCCTCTGATCAACGAGGGCCCCTGCGCTTATCTGCAAAACGGCGAATTGAAGGGACTTCTTTATTCCGCCTCCGGCTCTTGGGCAAACCACTATTGTATGGGATATCTGACCTTTGTGGGAGAGGATCCGATGGATCCCGCAAGCTGGAGAAAGGAACCGATGCCCGCGCTTTCCATGGATGATGGCTGGAACGGCCCCGGGCATTGCTCGGTGTTCTTCAATGGGGAGCGGGACTATATCGCCTTCCACACCTATGATGAGGGTGCCACGCGCGGATGGTCGAACGTTCACGCCGTGATCATGCCCTTTGAAATGAAGGATGGCAGGATCGTTCTGATCAAGGATAAGAAATGAGAGCTCGCGAATGCGAGCCAAAAGGAGAACCGGCATGAAGTCTGAATCAAAGCGTTCTATATGTGGCGGCCGATCGCCGCGGAGACCATGAGGCGCACGCTTTTGGCGAATCCTTTGCAGGATCTTCCGGAGGAATTCGCAAGGTTGGCCTGCGGCATGCCCGTTTACGATAGCTCCTGCTCTCCGGAGGCCAGAGTTTGGTTCATCGATCGCGATGGGGGCTACTATCTGAAAAGAGGCACGGCAGGGCAGCTGAAGAGGGAAGCGCAGATGACGGAATATTTCCATTCCAAGGGGCTGGCAACGAAGGTTTTGCGGTATTTCAGCGCAGAAGGCTTCGATTGGATGCTCACCGAGCGCGTGGAGGGAGAGGACTGCACGCACCCGCGCTATCTGGAGGATCCCAAGCGCCTTTGCGACACGCTTGCAACGCTTTTGCGGAGTTTGCATGAAACCGATCATCGGGATTGCCCCGTGACGAATCGCATGAAGGAATATCTTGCCACGGCAGAACGAAATTATCGGACGGATTGCTATGATAAATCTCATTTTCCCGATAGCTTCGGATATCGCTCGGGGGAAGAGGCTTATGCAGCTCTGCAGGCCGGCAGGGAAGGGCTGAGATCTGAGGTGCTTTTGCATGGGGATTATTGCCTGCCAAACGTGATGCTTGCTGATTGGCGTTTTTCCGCATTTATCGACGTGGATAGCGGCGGCGTGGGCGATCGGCACGTGGATCTCTTTTGGGGCACTTGGACGCTGCTCTTCAATTTGAAAACCGATGCCTATCGGGAGCGCTTTTTGGATGCCTACGGTCGGGATCGGGTGGATGAGGAGCTTTTGCGAACGGTTGCGGCCGCAGAGGTTTTTGGATAAGGACGGAGAATATATGAAACAGGAATTGAATTGCGCCATGGACATCGGGGAGCAGATGCTGGTGAGCGGCGCAGAGGTGCATCGCGTGGAGGATAGCGTGGGCAGGATCTGCTCGGCCTTTGGTGCCGTTCGGGTGGATTGCTTTATTATCACCTCAAGCATGGTGGTCACCGTGCAGGGCGCGAACGGCAATATCCACACGCAAACACGGAGAATCAGCTCGGCGGGAACCGATTTTGATCGGTTGGATCGTCTGAATCGCTTGTCAAGAAGGATCTGCTCCGAACAGCTTTCCATGGAGGAGGCGCGGGAGGAGCTGGATGAGATCATGGCCATGCGGCCCTATAATCGATGGATCGAATGTGCGGCCTATGCCTTGATCGCGGGATCGTTTGCGCTTTTTTTCGGCGGAGAGATTTTGGAAAGTCTGGTGGCGGCGCTGATCGGATGTGTTTTGCATTTTTTGGTGCGGATGGCCAACCGTGTGGCCAAAAATCTGATTTTTTCCAAGTTTATATCCTCTTTTTTCATTGCGGCTATGGCGTATTTGTCTATGCGGCTGGGCGTGGTGAAAAGCGTGGATTGTATCATCATCGGAAATATCATGCTTCTGATCCCCGGGATCGGCTTCACCAACGCTTTGCGCGATCTCTTCACGGGGGATAGCATCGCGGGGATCCTTCGGATGCTGGAGGCGGCTCTTTCGGCGGCGGCAATCGCGGCAGGCTACTTTGTGCTTGTGTTCTTGATGGGAGGCGTGATATGATCGGATGGAACGGTGCTTGGCAGATCCTGGCCGGCGCGGCCGGCTCTCTCGGATTTGCGATCTTGTTCAATGTGCGCGGCTCCAAGCTTGTTGCGGTTACGCTGGGCGGCGGCGCGGCATGGCTTCTTTATCTGTTGCTTGTCGGCTTGGAGATCGAGGAATCGATGTGCTATTTTATCGTGGCGATCACCGCATCTCTTTATGCGGAGGCAATGGCGAGATACCTCAAAGCCCCTGCCACGGTGTTTATTTCCCCTTGCCTTGTGCCCTTGATCCCGGGCGCCTCGCTCTACTATTCCATGGTCTATGCGATGGAGGGAGAGGCCGAGCGGTTTGCGGCTCGGGCAGTTTACACGTTCCGTCTGGCCGCCGCACTGGCGCTTGGCGTGATTGCCTCTGCCGTGATCATGAAGCTGATCACCAAGCTCGGAGCGTGGATCAGCGCAAAACGCGGAGCGAAAGATCCGTGAAGCTGTTGTAGTAAATATGGAAAGGAAGAATCCTTAATGAAACCCATAATCGGCATTTTAGCATCGGTGAATGACGAGAGAAAAACGAATTTGGTGTATTCCTACGTGAAGGCGGTTGTGATGGCAGGAGGAATTCCCGTGATCCTGCCGAATAACAATATGGAAACGGCGATGCAGGATCATTTGCAGATCTGCGGCGGCTTCCTCTTCACGGGAGGCGGCGACGTTGAGCCCTCTCTTTACGGGGCGGAAAAGAGCCCGGCCTGCGGCCCGATCCAGCCGCTGAGAGACGAATTTGATTTTACCATGCTGAAGGGCGCACTCCGCACGGGGAAGCCGATCCTCGGCATTTGTCGGGGGATTCAGGTGATCAACGTGGCTCTCGGCGGAACGCTTTATCAGGATCTGCCCACCGAGCGGCCCTCTGCGATCCGTCATCAGCAGATTGAAGGCTATTCTGAACCATCGCACGGTGTTTCCGTGGTTGAGAATTCGGTTTTGCACCGCCTCACGGGCGCGGCTCGCCTGCAGGTGAATAGCTTTCATCATCAGGCGATACACCGCTTGGCCGACGGCCTTGAAGCGGTGGCAACGGCCGACGACGGCGTGATCGAGGCCGTGACGGCGCCCGATTTTCCCTATCTTCGGGGCTACCAATGGCACCCCGAGCGGTTGGTGGAGAACGATCCGCTCAGTCTCCGCTTGTTTGAGGATTTCATTCACGCCTGCGGACGCTTGAAAGGAGAGGGCGAGACGTGAAGCGTTTTGAAAAAGAATTGCCGAACGGCTACGTTGAGGCCTTCTGCATCGACGCGAAAGACAAAAAAACGGTGATCCGCATGAATCTGCTGTTTTTCGCGGTTTTCTTGGTGAGCGGAGCCATCTGTTCGCTTTTGCCGTTGGTAACCAACGTGGGCTTTCGTCAAACCCGATATTCGGAGTATATGCGGCTGATCTCCGCGATCGCGTTTGTCGCGTATCTGATCTATATTGTTTTGCATGAATTAACGCACGGAGCGGCATATCGGTGGCTCACGGGAGAAAAGCTGACCTATGGGCTGACGCTTTCGGTTGCCTTTTGCGGCGTTCCGCATATCTACGTATCCAGAAGGGTGTCCCTGATCGCCTCTGCGGCCCCCTTGGTGGTGTTCTCGCTTTTGTTTGGAGCGACCATGGTGATTCTGCTTTTTGTGGATACTGCCTTATATATTGTCGCCGCCATTCTTTTTTGCATGCATCTGGGCGGCTGCGTGGGCGATCTTTGGGTGATCCTCACTCTGCTGTTCCGCTGCAAGGATGCATCCACGCTTGTGAAGGATACCGGGCCAAAACAAATTTTCTACATAAAAAGGGAGACAGAACAATGAAAAACATAATGACCTACAAAACGATCCGCCGGTTCGCCTACTGCAACGATCACCTGATCCAAGGCAAGATTCGAGGCATTGTTGTGGACTTCAGCGGTCTCGGCGCCGCCAATATGTTCAAGACCGACACGGGCGACGCCATGGAATACGCCGCGCTGAACGTGCTCTACGTTTATCCCTACAACAATCCTTGGTGCTGGATGAATGACCAGGCCGTTCGCTTCACCGATGAGATTCTGGATGTTCTTCGCGAGCATTACGAGCTTCCCGACACCATTCCCGTGGCATCCACGGGCGGCAGCATGGGCGGTCTTTCCGCTCTGCTCTACACGGCAAATTCCCGCGTGACTCCCTCCATCTGTGTGGTGAATTGCCCCGTTTGCGACCTCGTTTATCATTTTACCGAGCGCGAGGATCTGCCCCGAACGATCTATAGCGCCTATGGAAATGAGGAAGGGGAGCTTGAGGAGGTTCTCAGCCGCCATTCTCCCATGCACATCGTGGATCGGATGCCGCACATCCCCTATGTGGTCTTCCATTGCGAAAAGGACGATCGCGTGAATCTGCAGAAGCATTCGGAGGCCTTCGTGGAAAAGATGAAGGTTGACCATGACATTGCCTTTATCCGTGTTCCCAACCGTCCTCATGCCCGTCTTTCGGCAGGGGCGCAGGTAGCCTACCTCGAGGCGATCCTGAAGGCATTCAACTGAAGATGGAACTGAAGATCATTGCAAGGATCCGCACGGATTTTCCTGAAAAGTTTGGTGTGCCGAGGCAAAGCGGCTTGGTGGGAGGATTGCGCGGATGCATTGTGTTTGAGCCGGCTTACCGAACCGCCGAGGCGGTTCGGGGCATGGAGGGCTTCTCCCACCTTTGGCTCCTTTGGGGCTTTTCCAAGGTCACGAGAAAGGGATGGTCGGCAACGGTTGCCCCGCCGCGATTGGGAGGCAAGCGGAAGATGGGCGTGTTTGCCACGCGCTCGCCCTTTCGCCCCAATCCCATCGGTCTTTCCTCTGTGAAGCTGGAGCGCGTGGAGCTGGATGCCGTTCGCGGCCCGTTGATCCACGTTTCCGGCGTGGATATGCTGGACGGCACCCCCATCTACGATATCAAGCCCTATCTGCCATACACCGATTGCCATCCCGATGCGCTTGCAGGCTTTGGCGGCGAGGTGCTGGGGCATCGCCTGGACGTGGTGTTTCCGCAAGAGCTTCTTTCGCTGATCCCGGAATCGGATCGGGAAAATATTCTGGAGATCCTTTCTCAGGATCCTCGAACTGCCTATATCCATGACGAGGAGCGCGAATGGGGCGTGGCATATGCAGGCTATAACGTGCTTTTCCACGTGAAGGCAAACGTTCTCACCGTTTGCGGCGTGGAGAGGCTTCAATAAGAGGAAAAAAAGCTCACGGCCGAAGCATCGGCGCGTGGGCTTTTTTGCTGTCCTTTCGTATGGTTTGCAGGGGCTTGGATATCCTAAACAAAAAGGAGGTGATTCTATGGACGCATGGAAGCTCACCGGGATGTTTGAAAGGGATCTGGCAGCCTTCAAGCAACGCTTTGAGAAGGACGCCACCTTTCGTGTTCGCGAATTCCGATCCGGCATCGGAGCAAGATGCGCGCTATTATATCTGGATGGCATGGTGAATACCGCGGTGATGAATGAATCCATTCTGAAGCCGGCCATGCTGGCAGGCCCTCGGATGGGAGATCCGCTGAGCATTTTGGCTGAAGATATCCTGTATGCAAACGACGTCAAGCGACATGCTGAAACGGCAGAGCTGCTTCGCGGCCTGCTCTACGGGGATTCTGTTTTGCTGGCGGAGGGGAGTGCGGGCGGCCTCGTGATCAATAGCAAGGGTTGGCGTGCCAGAGGCATCAGCGAGCCCAAGAACGAAAGCGTGGATATGGGCCCGCGCGAGGGCTTCGATGAGGCCGCCATGCTGAATCTCTCACAGCTGAGAAGAAAGCTGCTCACCTCCGATCTTGCCATCGAGCTTTTGCGCATTGGTGAGCGAACCGACACTCCCGTGTTCCTTTGCTACCTTTCTTCCTTGGCCGATCCGAGGCTGGTGGAGGCGGTGAAGCAACGTCTGGCGGCCATTCGGATCGACGGAATTCTGGACACGAATTATCTTAGCGAGCTGATCCGCGATCATCGCTTTTCGATGTTTCGCACCTGCGGAAAGACCGAGCGTCCCGACACCGTTGCGGCCAAGCTTCTGGAGGGACGCGTGGCTATTATGGCCGACGGAACGCCCGTGGTGCTGACGTTGCCTTATCTTTTCGGGGAAAATTTTCAATCGGATGAGGACTATTA
>JAZRCQ010000199.1:0-4728 GCA_045659845.1 Eubacteriales bacterium | reverse complement strand
AATTCAGCCTCCCCTGTGTAAGGGGAGGTGCCGAGCTTTGCGAGGCGGAAGGGTTGTCCCTGCAGAGCAAAAACTTCTTAGTTCACAACCCTTCAGTCGCCTATCGGCGCCAGCTCCCCTTACACAGGGGAGCCTTTTATTATGCAACGCCTCTAACCAACTTTCTGCAAAATTTTAGAGTTGGGAAACCAAATTTCAAAGCCTTCGCTCGCTAAATAGCCTCCCCTGTGCAAGGGGAGGTGTCACGGCTTGCCGTGACAGAAGGGTTGTTCTTGCAAAGCAAAAACTCTTAGTTTATAACCCTTCAGTCGCCTATCGGCGCCAGCTCCCCTAAGTTAGGGGAGCCTTTTATTATGCAACGCCTCTAACCATCATTTTGCAAAATTTTTAAGTTAGAAATCTAAACTTCAAAGCCTTCGCTCATTAAATTAGCCTCCCCTTGCACAGGGGAGGCTTTCATTATGCAGTACCCCTAACCAACTTTCTGCGAAATCTTTAGAATTAGGTACCCTAAATTTCAAGCCCTCCGCTTGCTGAATCGGCCTTCTGCGGGCGGTCAATCGTTGTCGGATTCTTCCGAACGAACGGGGTCGTTGCAGAATTTTTTCTGGCGGTGGCGAAGCTGATATTGCTTGGGGGAGCAGCCGAAGCGCTTTTTGAATTGGTTGGAGAAATAGTTGTCGTTGCAGTAGCCCAGCATATCGGAGATCTCGCCGATGGTGTAGTCGCTGGTTTTCAGCCATTGGGCGGAGAGCTTCAGGGCGGATTCGTTGATATATTGATTGATGGTTTGCTGATGGTGCTTTTTGAAAACGCGGCTGGCATAGATGGGGGTGATGTGGAAATGCTCGGCCACGTCGGCGGCGGTGACGTTTTTATAGAGGCTCTTGTCGATAAAGAGGCGCATTTTCTCGGCCAGCGGCAGGTTTTGCTTCTGCAGGGGCTTGAAGCTTTCGGACATTTTGAAGATCATGTTCAAAACGATCTGAGAAAGCTCCTCCAGATTATATTCGGTTTCCAGCTGGCGGCGAAGGCGGTTGAAGCATTCGCTCATATCCACGTGGCGGATGATCACGGGCTCGGAGAGATTGAAAACGTCCAGCAGGTGATCCACAAGGGCGCCGGAAAGATTCATCCAAACCTTTTGGTAGGGCTGCGCCTCGTCGGCGTAGTATTCATGGTCGGTGAAATTGCGGATGAGATAGCAATCGCCCTTCCGAACGGTGTATTTCCGATCGTTGCAGCGGATGTAGCCGATGCCGTCGGTCACGTATTCCAGAATATACATATCCCAAAGCGCCTTTCGGCGAATGTGGTAGGAGGGATCGGCATAGGTGATGCCGGTGAGCTCAACGTTCAAAACGGGGCTCTTGGCATCGGTGTTGATGAACCAAAGCTCCTCCTTATAGTGATATTCCTGAAAAAATTCGTTGATTTTCACGGTGGGCTTCCTCCTTTTTTGGGTTGTCATTCTTATTCTATCATGTTTTCAGGCAGAAAACAAGGGCTTTCGGAAAATTTATTGTTCTCTTTTTGTACCTTTCAAGAAAATCCTTTTTTAACGGATCAGAGGCTTTTTGGAAATTATCACCAAATTCAACTCCTTAAATTTGGTTTAAAAGGCAGTATTCTACGAATTAAATGGAAATTTCCAAAGCATAAAAAGCGACTATGGTTTAAAAAACGTACTTTTTGATACGTTTTTCTGTTGAAAGCATTTGTGTTGCATGATATAATGAAAGCGAAAGAATGGGGGCGAAGTCACTGCCCCCCGTTCAAAATAAAAAATGGAGGAAAAAAAGAATGAAACAAACCAAAAGACTGATCCCATTCCTGATGGCAGTGATGATGTGCGTTTGCGCACTGGTTCCTGTCACCGCATCTGCGGAGGCCACAACTCCTGAGGTTTTTCTCTACGAAGACTTTTCGTCTTGGACGGCTGTTCCCAGCAACAAGGGAAGCACTGTTTCGCACAAGCAGCACAAGGGCTTGCGCGCAAATGACTTCTATGCTCCGGAAGCCAACAGCGGCGCAACCTACGTTAAGGACGGTGTGCTCCATCTTGAGGCTAAGGGTGGCAAGGGCGCAATGGATGTCCTGATTATCGAAGGCAATCTCGCATCCAAAAACATCACCGAGGATTTTACGCTTTCCATGGAGCTCAAGCTTGTTGGCGCTACATGGAACAGAGGCGGAAATGATTCCGACTTCTTCACCTTCCGTAATTCGAAGGGAACTGGTGCAGATAAGGAGCTCGGAACCTTCAAGTATATCTTCACTAAGAACGGAGGCGTCGGCATTAAGGCTGACGGCGGCGACGCTGTGAGCGGCACCCTTCCCACCGATTCCTTCACAACCATTGAATATGTGTTCGACTACGATGAGACCGCAAATGTTTTCAAGAGCCTGACGCTCGTTGTGAACGGTGTGAAGATCGGCACTGCAACCATCTCGGTAGCTCTTTCTGCCATCGACCAGTGCCGTATGTTCCAGACCTACACCGCAGGTCAGGGCATTGAATTGGATTCCATTTCCATCGTGAAGGGCTGCACCTCTGTTTATGAGCCCTCCGAGAAGACCGAGTTCGTTGGCTACCAGACCACCGCGGCTGTGGACAACAAGTTTGATCTCCGTCTCGTTGGCGTAACCGCAGATGCGGACGTTTCCGCCTACACCAAGGTTGGCTTCGACGTTGAGGTGAAGATCGGCGACAAGACGCTCACCAAGACGCAGGACATCGGCGTTGTGTTCGATAAGATCGTGGCCAGCGAGACCGCTGATGGCTACAAGGAATACACCGCTGCCGAGCTGGATGGCGCACATATCTTCGCTCTCACCTGCAAGAACATCCCCACGAATCAGGGTGCGATCACCTTCAAGGTTACCACCTACTATCAGATCGGCGCAAATGCAACCGTTGCGGGAGAGACCGTGACCTTCACGGTGGATCCTTCCGCCAACATTCCCAATGCGGAGGTAAAGTGAAATGAAGAACTATTTGAAGCCTGAAATGGATATGATCCTGCTGGAGAATGCAGATATCGTTACTCTTTCCGTGACCGCTGACGGTTCCGGCGAGATCTGGGATCTGGGCGCTGAGCTCTGAGGCTCCTTGAACCGACCGTAAACTAAAAGCAAGCTTGCGGCGGCCGATCCCGGCAGAGGGCCTTTGGCTCGATGCGAGAGCGGCCGCCGCTCATTTAAAAAAATTGATCAGGAGGAATTTGATCATGAAAAGATTTCTTGCGCTTGCCTTGGCTGCTCTGCTCTGCCTTGGCGCACTGAGCTCCTTCACGGTGTTTGCCGCCGAGGGTGATGCTCAGCCCACCTTTGAGTATATCTACAAGGAAACCTTCAAGAACATCGACGAGCTCAACGCTCCCAAGCTGATGGGCGGTCTCACTCCCCTCAATGCCTTTGCCAGCTCCATGATCGTTGGCGATAAGCTCAACATCATGTATCTGAACGCCGGCAACGAGCAGGGCATTCTCGACCTGCAGTTTTGGGTGACCGATTTCGCGAAGATCTCCACCGATTTCACTCTGGTGATGAATCTGCAGCCTCAGGCTACCTGGAATCGCACCAGCAAGGATTTCCTGAACTTCCGCTTTAATAAGGCGGATGGCGGCGCAACCGCTTGGAACTCCTTCTTCAGCACCACCGAGGGTAAGATCTCTATGACCACCGATGACGGCGAGGTGCAAACCCCCGTTCTCCCCTTGGATTCCACCACCACGCTGGAGCTGATGTTCCACTCCACCGACACCGTGTTCACCTCTGTGGATTTCTACATGAACGGCCAGAAGATCGGCACCAAGACGCTCTCCGATGCGAAGCTGACCTCTATCGACCAGTTCCGCATGTTCAGCGACTACTCCGGTGCAAACGGCAACATCTGGCTGGATGACTGGGCTCTCGTGAAGGGCACCACCTCTCACTACGGCGTGGCCATTCCCGACAACGCAGCCGAGGTGATCCCCGAGATCCCCGCTCTGCCCAACGTGGCCGAGGCCGACAAGACCTGGAGAGAGTTCTTCTATTTCAATGATTTCTCCGTTCCGGAGCTCGTTTACGCTGCTCAGTCTCCTGCAACCGCTAAGCTCAAGGAGGCAGGCGGCTTCTGGCTCAAGGACGGCGACGTGAACACCAGATGGTCGCTGGAGAACGACACTCTGATGTTCAAGGGCGCGGAGTTCCTGGATCTGCAGTTCTATGCCGATGCTTCCTATTCCGTGAAGCAGGATTTCGTGCTTTCCTTTAAGTTCAAGCCTCACAATGAGGGCTCCGGCACCGAGCATCTGATCGACTGGCGCCGCGACTCTCAGGGCGGCTCTATGGATGCGCAGAACATCCAGCTGCTGAATGGCTGCATCTATGCCGATGGCAAGAACTGCGGTAAGCTCCCCGTTGGCGAGTGGACGCTCATCGAGGTTGCCTTCGATTACGACACCGAGCTGAAGGAATTCGTTAGCTACACGCTGATCCTCAACGGCACCGCCACTGTAACCGGCGCGGTGAACCCCGATAATATCCTCACTCAGATCAAGCACTTCCGCATGCTCCGCTACATGACCGACGAGACCTTTGAGATCGACGATCTGTGCGTGGTTGCAGGCAACACCTCTGTGGTTTACGCTCTGCCTTACGGCACGCCCGCCCCCGATCAGGGCGGCAATGAGGCAACCGGCGACGTGACCACCGGCGAGCCCACCCCCGGCCCCACCGATG